>NZ_JBSPZB010000010.1:0-126251 GCF_053851875.1 Bacillus sp. A015 | reverse complement strand
TAACAACATTCGTATTCAAACGAAACTAAACAGCCAATCACCGATAAACTATCGGCAATTGGCTGTATAAAGGTGTTTTGATCCCTGTCTCAAAAACGGGGGTCAGTCCCCCATATAGAGGCTGTTTTTTTATAGCGTTTCCCTCTCATCAATCAATGAGAAATGTATTCTATGCTTTAATGATCATCGCTTGACTGCCCATCTGTTTCCAAGAATCCTCAAACTGGTCACGATCGACTCGTTGATTCTTTTCTCCGTATGGGTTATTCAAGTAGACGTACTCCTCGTCGTAGCCTGTGATGACGACGCTATGCACATTAAAGCTCACATCTATTTTGCCATTTGGTGTATTCCATGTTTCGATGTTATCTGTTTTGTCAAAGGTGGATGTCGTAATCACCCATACAGGGTAGCCCTTTTCAAGTGATTGGTAGATGGCCTTTTTGACAGGCTTTCCAGTTAAGTCGACGACTTGATCACCCGCATATTTTTTCGCAAGTTGATAAATAGGTTCATGGTATACGCCAAGACCTGGCCCATTCTCCATATCGCCTACAAACCCATCATGCGGGTCTCCTTTTAAGCCATTCTCATAATTTAGTGGAACGCGCTTGATTTCATTTGCCAATGTGTTTTTTGTCACTCGCTCATAGCCGCTGTAATGAAGCAGCATCGCTAAGCTTGTGACTTCGCAGCCGTTATATAGCTTTGGTGCATCCATTTGATTATAGAGGATGACATCCATGGCTTTTTTGCTTCCTTTTAAAGACTGGTGTGTGGCATCCGTTTTTTTCGTTGAACGTGTCTCTTCTGCCGCAAGTGCGGTATCATTTTCTTTTGCTGCTTCGTGTGGCGAAGCTGTTTTTTTGACTTGGTCGATTTGTGAAACATAAATAAAGCCGAAATAAACAAGACATGCGCACAATAAAGTTAAGGTTAATGTCTGGATGAACTTCACTGTAATCTCCTGTGTTATTCAATATTTTTATGTATTATAGCACGTTCCTTCATTGAATATGTAGAAAAGGTTCAGGTGTCACTTGAATGTAATAATTCCACAAAATTTTAATGAAAATAGAGAGAAAATAAAAATGATTGATTTAATCACTTTATTTTGTTAGCATATTATCATATTAGCGAACTAAAGGATTCTGAATTTTTCGTTTTAATGTGTTGGGGGTGCGGAAGAACATGTTTATGTTTGAGAAACCATATGGTATGCGGGATTCATTGCCAGGATTGTATGAGACGAAGAAAAAAGTGAGACATTCATTAACAGAGGTTATGAATGGTTGGGGTTACCGTTTGATGGAGACACCAACGCTTGAATTTTACGATACAGTCGGTGTTCAATCGGCGATTACAGATACACAGCTATTTAAGCTCCTTGATCAAAACGGTCAAACCCTTGTGCTGAGACCTGATATGACGGGGCCGATTGCAAGAGTGGCGGCTTCAAAGCTTCATGAGCAGGCGTATCCACTTCGGGTTGGTTATGCAGCCAATGTGTTCCGGGCGCAGGAAAGAGAAGGCGGAAGACCATCTGAATTTGAGCAGGTCGGAATTGAATTGATTGGTGATGGTTCAATTAGTGCAGACGCTGAAGTCATTGCGCTTGTCGTATTTGCATTAAAAAATGCCGGGCTTCAATCATTCAAAATAGCGATCGGGCATGTTGCTTTAGCAGAGACGTTATTTGTAGATGTACTGGGAAATACAGAGCGTGCAAACGTCCTTCGGCGATTTTTATATGAAAAGAATTATGTGGGATACCGGCAGCATGTAAAGCAATTACCCCTCTCATCCATCGATAAAATGAGGCTGTTACAGCTTTTAGATTTTCGCGGCGGAGAGGAAGTCACGCAGCAGGCAGAGGAAATCGTGGTTTCACAAGAGGGAAAAGAGGTGCTTGCTGAGTTAAAGTCACTTTGGGAGACACTTGAAGATTACGGCTGTACAGAATATATCCGTTTAGATTTAAGTATGGTGAGTCATATGAGCTACTACACAGGCATTTTGTTTGAAGTATTTGCAGATCATGTTGGGTTTGTCATCGGGAGTGGAGGAAGGTATGATCAATTACTTGCTCATTTTGATGCACCTGCACCAGCTACAGGGTTCGGTCTTCGATTAGACCGCCTTCTTGAAGCGCTAGATGCAAAAGAAATCAATGAACCGCAGGAGGCTGTGATTTTTAGTAAAGAACAAAGACTAGAAGCATTTGCTTTTGCAGAAAAAGAGCGTTCAAAGGGCAAAAAAATTGTCCTGCAAGACTTAGCGGGTATTGAAAATATTGACGCGATGACCAAGGCATTTGAGCAAGTGACTTATTTTATCGGCGCTAGAAAGGAAGAGCAAAATGGGTAAAGTGTTGACGATGGCGATGCCAAAGGGCCGGATATTTGAAGAAGCAGCAGGGCTGTTGAGGCAGGCGGGGTATCAGCTGCCAGAGGAATTCGAGGATTCAAGAAAATTAATCATTGATGTACCGGAAGAAAACCTCCGCTTTATTTTAGCCAAGCCGATGGATGTGACGACTTACGTAGAGCACGGTGTGGCGGATGTTGGTATTGCAGGGAAGGATGTCATGCTCGAAGAAGCTCGTGATGTATACGAAGTGCTCGATTTAAACATCAGCAAATGTCATTTAGCCGTTGCCGGATTACCAGGAGCCAGCTGGGGCGGTGTCGCGCCGCGTGTGGCAACGAAGTACCCAAACGTAGCCTCGTCCTATTTTAGAGAGCAAGGTGAGCAGGTAGAAATCATTAAGCTGAATGGTTCCATTGAATTAGCACCGCTCATCGGCCTTGCCGATCGAATTGTTGACATTGTCTCCACAGGTCAAACGCTGAAGGAAAATGGACTTGTCGAAACTGAGCATATCTGTGATATCACGTCACGTTTTATTGTCAATCCTGTGAGCTACCGGATGAAGGATGCGGTGATCGATGAAATGGCGCAGCGTCTGGCAAGAATCATTGAAGGAGAAGGGGAGGAATCATGATGAACATCACCTACATACAAGAAGGTGAGACAGACACTCTCTCACTCAAGCGGTCTTTAGATACAGGAACGGAAGAGCAGCGTCAGGCTGTTCAGCGCATTATTCAAGAAGTGAGAAAAAATGGTAACGAAGCCGTACGGTCATTTACGAAGCAATTTGACGGTGTATCCATTGAAGAGCCACTTGTGACGGAGGATGAAATGGCAAAGGCCTACGAACGTTTGGAGCCGGAGATGGTTCAGATTATCCAAACGGCTATCAAGCATATTCGCACATACCACGAGCGTCAGCTGACATCCTCTTGGTTTTATCACCAAAAGGATGGCTCAATGCTTGGTCAAAAGGTGACACCTCTTGATGCGGTAGGTGTGTATGTCCCAGGCGGCACAGCTGCCTATCCATCATCTGTATTAATGAATGTGATCCCCGCGCTAGTCGCTGGCGTTGAACGAATTGTCCTTGTGACACCCCCTGGGAAAGATGGCCGTCTCTCTGACGCTGTCTTGGCTGCGGCAAAGGAGCTTGGTATTTCTGAGATGTATAAAATGGGCGGTGCACAGGCGGTAGCGGCACTTGCCTATGGAACGGAAAGCATCAAGCCTGTTGATAAAATCACAGGTCCAGGCAACATTTATGTAGCGCTGGCAAAACGGGAAGTATTTGGTCAGGTAGATATTGATATGATTGCAGGTCCAAGTGAAATTGCAATTCTAGCAGACGAAACAGCAGTCGCGCATGAGATAGCGGCGGATTTACTTTCGCAGGCAGAGCATGATGCGCTGGCATCTAGTATTTTGGTGACACCGTCTAAGACACTTGCTGAAAGCGTGCAGGCTGAAGTAAGAAAGCAGCTTGATACTTTGCCGAGAAAATCAATCGCAGCACAATCCATACAAGATCATGGCCGTATTTACGTGACAGAATCAATCGATCGTGCAGTAGACGTCATCAATCAATTAGCGCCAGAGCACTTAGAGGTGCTGACAGCATATCCGGAATCACTTCTTGGTCAAATCAAGCATGCTGGCGCGATTTTCTTGGGACGCTATAGTCCAGAGCCAGTGGGAGATTATTTCGCAGGACCGAATCACGTGCTGCCAACAAACGGAACAGCTAGATTCTCAAGCCCGCTAAATGTGACCGATTTTCAAAAGAAAACGAGCATTATTTCATACAGTAAAGAAGCCTTTGAGACGCATAGGGAAAGCATTGCGGCTTTTGCAAGATTAGAAGGGCTTGAAGCGCATGCAAGGTCGATTGAAGCGAGAAAGCGGGAGGAATCAAAATGAGACAGGCGGAAACTGCGAGACAAACAAATGAAACGAACATTTCGTTAGCGTTAGAGATTGATGGAGAAGGAAAAGCGGATATTCAGACAGATGTCCCTTTTATGACGCACATGCTTGATTTATTTACGAAGCATGGACATTTTAATTTGACCGTAGATGCGAAAGGAGATACAGATGTCGATGATCACCACACAACAGAAGATATCGGCATCGTGCTTGGGCAAATGTTTAAGGAAGCATTAGGTGATAAAAAAGGAATCAAGCGGTACGGATCTAGCTTTGTTCCAATGGATGAAACACTTGCTCAGGTCGTAGTCGACCTAAGCAATCGTCCTCATTTGGAAATGAGAGCGGTCTTCCCGAGTCAAAAGGTCGGCACCTTTGATACGGAGCTCGTTCATGAGTTTCTATGGAAATTTGCCCTTGAAGCCCGTATGAACCTCCATGTGATCGTTCACTACGGAACCAATACGCACCATATGATTGAAGCGATTTTTAAAGCGATGGCACGTGCCCTAGATGAAGCAACAACCATTGATCCGCGTGTGAAAGGGATTCCTTCGACAAAGGGGATGCTCTAATGATCGGAGTCATTGATTATGGGATGGGAAATTTGTTTAGTGTATCAAAAGCGCTGGAACGAGCTGGCGCCCCTTATATCGTTTCCTCTGAAGTGGAGGAGCTCAAAAAGGCAGATGCTTATATTTTGCCAGGGGTGGGGTCGTTTCGTGATGCGATGCAGCTGTTAAGACAGAAGGGACTTGAGGCGTTTATTCACCAAGTCGTGCAGGAAGGAAAGTTGTT
The DNA here is from genome assembly GCF_053851875.1 of Bacillus sp. A015. NCBI lineage: Bacteria > Bacillati > Bacillota > Bacilli > Caryophanales > Bacillaceae > Bacillus > Bacillus sp. A015. Next base: position 121,154 of record NZ_JBSPZB010000010.1, on the reverse strand, counting down.
ATTTGGCATTTGCCTTGGTATGCAGCTGTTGTTTGAAGAAAGCGAAGAGGCAGGACTGACAAAAGGATTGGGGCTGTTAAAAGGACGTGTCGTTCTTTTAAAGGATCGCGATCAGGACGGACAAAGGCTGAAGGTACCTCATATGGGGTGGAACGAGCTCACATTTCATCAGCCGTCCCCATTATTTGACGGTGTGCCGGAAGGGTTTGCGTACTTTGTTCACTCTTATTATGTGAGTGACATGAATGTAGAAGAGCAATTGGCAAGTGCGGCCTATGGCGTACAAGTACCAGCAGTTGTTGGAAAGGGGAATGTGCTTGGGTCACAGTTTCACCCTGAAAAAAGCAGTACAACGGGAATGGCACTGCTCAAACAGTTTATTCAATTAGCAAAAGAACAGAGGGTGAACAAATGAGTGAATTTACACTGTATCCAGCGATTGATATGAGAAATGGCAAATGTGTACGACTCGTGCAAGGAGACTATGATCAAGAAACTATTTATGGAGATTCACCGCTAGATATGGCCGCGCGGTTTGCAAATGAAGGAGCGAAATGGATTCATCTCGTTGATCTAGATGGTGCAAAAGCTGGAAAGCGCGTCAATCATGAGCATGTGCTGGCGATTGCTTCGTCCTTAGATGTGAATGTACAAATAGGCGGCGGCATTCGGACAGAAGAAGACGTTGAATTTTATTTGAGCAATGGCGTATCTAGAGTCATCCTTGGCAGTTCTGCTGTTTCTAACCCAGCCTTTGTGAAAAAAATGCTTGCACAATATGGTGAGAAAATAGCGATTGGAATTGATGCACGAAATGGCTTTGTATCGACTGAAGGCTGGCTTGAAACGTCGAAAGTGAAGGCAGAGGAACTTGGCAAAGAATTGGCTAAGGAAGGCGCAGAGGTCTTTATTTTCACCGATATTCAAATGGACGGCATGCTCTCTGGTCCCAATGTGGAAAGTACGGTCCGATTAGCGGAAGCGACCGGTAAACAAGTCATCGCCTCAGGTGGCGTCAGTGCTGTAGCTGATATTCAAAAGCTGTCAGTACAAAAGCATGCCGGTGTTTCTGGTGCGATCATTGGCAAGGCGCTTTACACGAAGCAGTTTACTTTAGCAGAAGCGTTTGAAGGGCTTGACAGCATATGATGACAAAACGTATCATCCCATGTCTCGATGTGAAGGAAGGGCGTGTTGTCAAAGGTGTACAATTTCTAGGCTTAAAGGATGCTGGTGATCCAGTAGAATTAGCGAAGATCTATGATGAGGAAGGCGCGGATGAACTCGTCTTTCTCGATATTTCAGCCTCTCATGAAGGACGAAAAACGATGGTGGATGTGGTCAAGCAAGTAGCGTCCACTCTTGCCATACCTTTTACGGTGGGCGGCGGGATTAACCACCTTGATGACATGAAGCGTATATTAAGAGCGGGTGCAGACAAAGTATCGGTGAACACAGCGGCTGTTTTAAGGCCAGAGCTGATTTCAGAAGGAGCCGATTTTTTTGGTTCTCAATGCATCGTCGTCGCGATCGATGCGAAGTACGATGAAGAGAAAAAAGCATACATGGTCTATACCCACGGAGGGCGCCGTAAAACGGAAATAGAAGTCAGCGACTGGGCGAAAGAAGCAGTGCTGAGAGGAGCAGGGGAGATTTTGCTGACAAGCATGGATGCCGATGGTGAGAAAACAGGCTTTGATCATTTATTGACGAAGCTTGTATCAGAAGCAGTCACAGTACCAGTCATTGCCTCTGGAGGCGCGGGCAATGCGCAGCATATGCTGGAGGCTTTTACAAAAGGAGAAGCTGATGCAGCATTAGCAGCCTCCATATTCCATTATAAAGAGACCTCGATTCAAGAGGTGAAGACATACTTGAGAGAACACGGGGTGAAGGTCAGATGAAACAGGCAAACGAAATAACCTTTAACGAAGCAGGTCTGATTCCTGCGATTGTACAGGATGCACAGAGCAAGGAAGTGCTGACGCTTGCGTATATGAATCAAGAATCCTATGAAAAAACGTTGGAAACAGGCGAAACATGGTTTTTTAGCCGTTCGCGAAACGAGCTTTGGCACAAAGGCGGCACATCTGGACATAACCAGCAAGTCACATCCATTCGCTATGACTGTGATAAGGACGCTCTGCTTGTACTCGTGACACCAAGTGGCCCAGCATGCCATACTGGCAGCTATAGCTGTTTTTCGGAAGAAGGCGTGAAGCGCCAAAGCGAAAAGCAGGACCGCTTTGCCATTTTAAATGAACTTGAACAGGTCATTGCAAAGCGCCAGGCAGAAATGCCAGAAGGAGCTTATACAACCTATCTATTTGAAAAAGGGGTCGATAAAATCCTGAAAAAGGTAGGGGAAGAAGCTTCCGAGGTCATCATCGCAGCGAAAAACCGTGATCAGGAAGAGTTGAAATGGGAAACAGCCGACCTCCTGTATCACCTTCTTGTGTTATTACGTGAGCAGCAATTGCCGCTAGATGATGTATTAAAGGTATTGAAAAAGCGTCATCAAGGTGAATGAAAAGCCGGGGACACTCCTGGCTTTTTGCTTTTGAGTGAAAAACAAATCCTTCCTTTTCTTTTGTTCTATGTGACGACTCGTGAAGTATGTTATACTACACACGGTACACTGTTCGAAATGGAGGGTATCGGTGAGTAAATACACTTCTCAAAATCATCACACACAAGTCGTCCAGCTATTCCAAGATGGGCATTACTTTTTTCATAAAGGTCTAAAAGCATATAGAGAAAGAAATCTGCCAAAGGCAGTTAAGCTGATACAGCGGGCTATTGTACTTGAGCCTGAAAATGTAGAAATGCTGTCACAGCTTGCCATTATTTATACTGAAATGGGTCATTACCAACAATCAAATGAACTGCTTGATTTCATCCTCGAACACGTAGATGAAAACATGTCAGAGTGTCACTATTTTAAAGCGAATAATTATGCCAATCTCGGACTGTTTCAAGAGGCATATAAGTCAGCCACTGCTTATGCCGCTTTGGAAGAGGATGGGGAATTTACGGATGAAAATGATGATCTTCTCGACCTGCTCGATATGAGTGACGAAGAGGACGAAGATTTTCCTTATGATCAGGATGACCTGATTGTGAAGCAGGATCAAGCGAATCATTTGTTAGAAAGCGGCAGGCTTGACGAAGCTATTGAGATGCTAGAACAGATGATTGTTGAGTATCCAGAATTTTGGTCAGCTTATAATAATCTCGCTTTGGCCTATTTTTATTCTGGTCAGATTCATCAAGCGAAAGAGACGTTGAACCGGGTCCTTCATGAAAATCCCGGTAATCTGCATGCCCTTTGCAACCAGCTCGTGTTCTATCATTATGAAAAAGAAGAAGAGAAGGTCAACGTGTTAGCGAAGCAATTAACGCACGTGTATCCAATATTAAGTGAACAGCGTTATAAGCTTGGTGCGACATTTGCCCTCGTTGGAGAATTTGAATGGGCCTTTAAATGGCTTTATTCTTTGTATAAAACAGGCTTTCAGGGAGATAGTACATTTTTATACTGGCTTGCCAGTGCAGCCTATCAAACGGGCCGCAAAACGCTGGCACAAACCGTTTGGGATAAGATGGTAGAAGAAGATATAGATGCAGATGAAATCAAGCCGTGGCAGGATAAACCAGAGGAGACTGAACCAATGGTCTCAATTGAGGAACGGCTAACTGCGTACTATGTCAGTAAACAAAAAGGTGAGCGAGACGTTCTGCAATCTGTCCTTGATGCCCGCGCAGCGAAAACAGCCTTTGAACAGCAATTCATCGAGCTGCTTTTATATGAAGATCAAATGGAAGAACGGTCTTTTTCAGGAGATGCGCTCTTCGCAAAACAGGCGGCATCCGCTTTGGAAGAAGCCGTGCAGCCTGATAACCACATGCCATATTTTTGGTTATTCCATATTATTCAGCAGGCACGTGCTTCTGGTGTAGATAAGAAAAATGCGCCTGCATGGGCAGCAGCTTCTTATTACCTATGGATGAATGAACAAGAAGAATCACCCGTCAGTAAAAAAGAGGTAGCGTCCTCTTTTCAGATCAGCGTTCAGACACTGTCTAAATATGAAAATGTCATTTATACGTTCATCGACTAATAGGTAAATAGATTCATAGAATAGCAGCATGACCCAAACGGTCATGCTTTTTTCTTGGATAAAAAGGTGGGATTTGCAAGGATTTGGCGAAGTATGACAATCACGACATGTTTTTGAAACATAAATGTAATAAAAATATTAGCTCATTTTGTCGATGTCTCATGTATAATGAAAATCGTGGATTAAAACAAAGACATATATTTAGATATTTTACTATACATAATGAAACACCTAGTGATAGAAACAATCTGGTCAACATCTGACTGATAAATCAGGAAGAAAGACATAGAGAGCACAGATTGGTCGCAGAGAATTTGCTGCTTTCTAATGTCGCTTGGGAAATTGTCAAAGGAGGAACTATTCGTGAAAAAGTTTATCACTTTCGGTTTAGCTTCGGTGATCGGAGCGAGCGGTTTATTTATCCCATTTACTCATGAAGCAAATGCACAGGACTTTGAACAAAAGAAACAAGAACTAGACAGCAAGCAATCTGAGGTAAACAAGAACCTTCAAAAGAAAAAAGAAGAGCTTTCAAAGCTTGAAGCAAAACAAGAGGCGCTTGCACTAAAGCTAAAAGAAATTGACGAGAAAGCTTTAAAAACAAGTGATCAAATCGAAGAAAAACAAGCAGAAAATGAAAAAACAAAAAAAGAAATCAAAGCACTGAAAAAAGAAATTGCTGATACAGAAAAACGTATTGAAGATAGAAACAAATTCTTGAAAAAGCGTGTACGTGCGCTTCAAGAAAACGGCGGTTCTACGAAATACATAGATGTATTACTAGGAGCAAAAAGCTTTAGCGATTTCATTAGCCGTGCAGGTGCTGTATCTACACTAATCAACGCAGACAACGAAATCATTAAAGAGCAAGAAAGAGACAAAGCTGAACTTCAAAAGTCTGAAAACGAATTAAACACAAAGCTTGAAGATGTTCAAAAGACACTTGCAAAGCTTGAAACACTTCAAACGGACTTGAATAAACAGCTTGATGAAAAAGACAAGCTATTCAAGCAAGTGAAGAAACAAAAAGGAAGTGCTTCTTCTGAAATCAGTGAGTTAAACAGCGAGGCTAACAGCATTGCATCTGAAAAGAACGCAACAATTGCTGCACAAAAACAAGCTGAAAAAGAAGCTGTTCAAAAAGCAAGAGAAGAAAAAGCACAAAGACAAGAGCAGCGTCAAGCAAGTGTTCAAACGGAAGACAACAGCTCAAATAACGATAGCGGCTCGTCTTCAAATAACAGTGGATCATCTAATAACAACAGCAGTTCACCAAGCAAGAAGCCATCTTCTGGCGGTGGATCACCTGTCAGCAATAACGTAGGCGGAATCGAAGGTGCGATCAGCACAGGCTCTAGCATTGTTGGACAATCTCCATATAAATGGGGCGGCGGCAGATCACAAGCCGATATTAACGCACGTCGTTTTGACTGTTCTTCATTCGTCCGCTGGGCATTCGCATCAGCAGGTATCCACCTTGGGCCAGTTGGCGGAACGACAACAGATACGCTTGTAGGTAAAGGAAGAGCTGTAAGTGCATCTGACATGAAACGCGGAGACCTTGTGTTCTTTGATACGTATAAAGTAAATGGACACGTTGGTATTTACTTAGGAAACGGTACATTCTTGAACGATAACAGCTCCCATGGTGTTTCAGTTGATTCAATGAGTAATCCTTATTGGAAGAGATATTTCAATGGCGTTGTAAGAAGAGTCGTTGAATAAATCACTACTTTGTATATAACCGTAAACAGGCTTCCTTAAACAGCAGTTTAAGGAAGCTTTTTCTTTTTTTGAAGATATGAGCAAATGATTCGCTTATTCCCCGCAGATTTAATAGGATATGGGTAAGGAATAAAAGCTAAGAATGGAAATGATGCTTTCTGTCATGAATGGAAGCATCACCCAAGGGCATTCTAATAGGAAATGCTAGCAGCAATTGAAGAGGGAGTGACAGTTGTGTCAGAAGAAAAAATCTACGATACGATCATCATTGGAGCGGGTCCTGCCGGAATGACAGCCGCTGTTTATACATCACGAGGAAATCTTTCAACATTAATGATTGAAAGAGGAATTCCAGGTGGACAAATGGCGAATACGGAAGATGTCGAGAACTATCCTGGCTTTGAAAGCATTTTAGGGCCGGAACTTTCAAATAAAATGTTTGAGCATGCGAAGAAATTCGGTGCTGAGTATGCATATGGCGATATTAAAGAAATTGTTGACGGTGAAGAGTACAAAATCGTCAAAGCCGGTTCAAAAGAATACAAAGGGCGCTCTGTCATTATTGCAGCAGGTGCTGAATACAAAAAAATCGGTGCACCAGGTGAAAAAGAGCTTGGCGGCCGCGGCGTATCATACTGTGCAGTATGTGACGGTGCCTTCTTTAAAAACAAAGAGCTTGTGGTGATTGGCGGCGGAGACTCTGCGGTAGAAGAGGGTGTTTACCTCACACGCTTTGCATCAAAAGTAACGATTGTCCATAGACGCGACAAACTTCGTGCCCAAAGCATCTTACAAGCACGTGCCTTTGATAACGAAAAAATCGACTTCATGTGGAATAAAACCGTAAAACAGATTAATGAAGAAAACGGAAAAGTCGGCAGTGTGACATTAATTGATACTGTGACAGGTGAAGAAGAAGACTTCAAAACAGACGGCGTCTTTATCTACATCGGTATGCTGCCACTTTCTAAACCATTTGAAAACCTAGGGATTACAAATAAAGAAGGCTATATTGAGACAAACGAAAGAATGGAAACAAGAGTAGAAGGCATTTTCGCAGCTGGTGACATTCGTGAAAAAACACTTCGTCAAATTGTCACAGCAACAGGTGACGGAAGTATTGCAGCACAGAGCGCACAGCATTATGTAGAAGAGCTTGCTGAAAAGCTAAAAGCAGCGAAATAAACGGCTGTCGCAAATCCTTAATATAGCGTCACGGGCTTTTAACTGGAATGTAACACGGGTGAAACAATTATCCGTTATGATAAAACTAGTAATTGACCCCCTTTTATAAGGAATATATGTTTGGCACGGATGTGAATCCGTGTCCTTTTTTTTGCATAAAATCAGAAATTCACGAGATGTTCACAAATGACGCATGGAGAACCGTTAGATGTTGTAAAATAAAGAGTAGAGAAATTGGACGTGACATCATTCAGATCTATTTTTCGGTGAAGAACGGGCATGTTCATTGTGGGAGTCAGGATGAACCTGTATAATAAGAAAAAGACATATAAGAGTAGGTGACAGCTGATGCAACGAGTAACCAATTGTGTGCTGCATCACGAAGATCAAGTTCTCTTGCTGCAAAAGCCAAGACGCGGCTGGTGGGTAGCGCCGGGCGGCAAAATGGAAAGCGGAGAATCGGTCAAGGATTCAGTCGTTCGAGAGTATAGAGAAGAAACAGGCATTTATATTTTAAATCCGCAGCTAAAAGGTGTTTTTACCTTTATCATAAAAGAAGGCGATCAAATCGTTCAAGAGTGGATGATGTTCACCTTTATGGCAGATTCATTTACTGGGAAAAACGTGACAGAATCAGAGGAAGGTATTTTAAAATGGCATGACGTACAGGATGTGCCTAGTTTGCCGATGGCTCCTGGAGATTCCCATATTCTTGACTTCATGCTAAAGGGAAAAGGACTTCTCCACGGCACTTTTACGTATACGCCAGATTTTGAACTAATTGCTTATCGGTTAGATCCTCAAGGAGACTAATAAATGAACCGTTTTCATAAAGAAGGAGAGGGAGCAGGCATGAATACGCACAAACAAGATGATATTCAGCTTGTGATTATTACAGGAATGTCAGGTGCAGGGAAAACCGTTGCCATTCAAAGCTTTGAAGACTTAGGTTACTTCTGTGTGGATAACTTACCGCCATCACTTTTACCGAAGTTTCTAGAGCTCATGAAGGAATCGAATTCAAAGATGAGCAAGGTGGCTCTTGTGATGGATTTGCGCGGCCGCGAATTCTTTGATAGCTTAGTTGCTGCCTTAGATGAAATGAATGATATCGGCTGGATCACACCAAGGATTCTATTTTTAGATGCAAACGATAAGGTGCTTGTCTCAAGATACAAAGAAACGAGACGTTCGCATCCCCTTGCGACAACAGGACTGCCGCTCGAAGGTATTGCAATGGAGCGCGAGCTGTTAGAGGAGTTGAAAGGCCGGTCTCAAATGATTTTTGACACATCGGATCTGAAACCAAAACAGCTTCGAGAAAAAATTGTCACACACTTTGCCACCAATCAAGGGCAAGTGTTTACAGTGAATGTGATGTCCTTTGGCTTTAAATACGGTCTGCCGATTGATGCTGATCTTGTCTTTGATGTGAGATTCCTGCCGAATCCTTACTATATTGAGAGCATGCGTCCACAGACTGGAAACGATGAAGAAGTGCGCTCCTATGTGATGAAATGGACTGAAACACAAAAATTCATGGAGAAATTAATCGATCTCCTCAGCTTTATGCTTCCGTCCTATAAACGAGAAGGAAAGAGCCAGCTTGTGATCGCCATCGGCTGTACGGGCGGCCAGCATCGATCTGTGACGCTCGCTAACTATTTAGCGGAGTATTTTAAAAACGATTACTATACACATGTCACTCACCGGGACATTGAAAAGAGAAGCAGAAAATAGATGACGACACTACCAAAGGTTGTCATTCTTGGCGGCGGTACTGGCTTATCTGTTTTGCTCAGAGGGCTAAAAACAAAGCCAGTGGATATTACCGCCATTGTAACGGTTGCTGATGATGGGGGCAGCTCAGGCAGACTGCGCCATGATTTGAATATTCCGCCTCCAGGCGATATTCGAAATGTACTTGCGGCACTCTCTGATGTTGAACCGCTTGTAGAAGATTTATTTCAGCACCGTTTTAACAAAGGGAATGACTTAACAGGCCACTCTCTCGGCAACCTCATTCTTGCGGCTATGACAAATATAACCGGTGATTTTTTTCATGCCGTCACAGAAATGAGCAAGGTCTTAAATGTGAGAGGAAAAGTATTGCCAGCAGCGAATTCAAGTGTTGTTCTTCACGCGGAATTAGAAAATGGGCAAGTGGTGACTGGAGAATCAAAAATCCCAACCTATGGGGAAAGGATTAAACGAGTGTTCCTCACACCAAATACGATTGAGCCGCTCCAAGAATCCATTCAAGTCATCCGTGAAGCTGATTTGATCGTCATTGGACCTGGCAGCTTATATACGAGTATTTTGCCGAACTTGCTTGTACCGCATATTGGAGAAGAAGTGATTCGCTCTAAGGCGAAAAAAGTGTATATTTGCAATGTCATGACGCAGCCGGGGGAAACGCTTTCCTACAGTGCAGCTGATCATGTGCAGGCATTAAACGATCATATGGATCGACCGTTCATTGATATCATTTTTGTGAACAATAAAGAAATTCCAGAAGAAATCAAAGCAAAATATGCAGAAGAACAGGCGCAGCCTGTACAGTTCGACACCGATGTACTCAAAGCAATGGGACTGGAAGTCATCCCTGGAGAAGTCATTACATATGACCAACATGTGATTCGTCACGACACGCTCAAGGTGGCCTCACTGCTCGTCGACCTGCTGCATCAGAAAAAATAGGAATGGGGGTGGCAAGGATGTCATTTGCATCCGAAACAAAAAAAGAGCTGACTAATCTGGACGTGAAGGACTGCTGCTCAAAAGCAGAGCTTTCTGCCCTCATCCGTATGAACGGTTCATTATCTTTCTCTAACCGAAAATTGATTTTAGATATACAGACAGAGAACGCAGCCATTGCAAGACGTATTTATACGCTGCTTAAAAAGAAATATGACGTGACAGTCGAGCTGCTCGTCCGTAAGAAAATGAGATTAAAAAAGAATAATGTGTATATTGTCAGACTGGTAGAACGAGCGAAAACCATTTTAGAGGATTTGAAAATATTAGGTGAACAATTTGTATTTGAGCGCAATATTTCAGAAGAACTTGTGAAGAAAAGATGCTGCAAGCGCTCCTATATGAGAGGTGCTTTTTTAGCAGGCGGTTCTGTGAATAATCCAGAAACGTCTTCCTATCACCTTGAGATTTTTTCGCTATACAAAGAACATAATGATGCCCTTTGTGAGCTGATGAATCAATTTCATCTCAACAGTAAAACACTTGAGCGCAAAAAAGGGTATATTACGTACATGAAAGAAGCTGAAAAAATTACGGAATTCTTAAGTGTTGTGGGCGCCCATAACTCATTGCTTCGCTTTGAAGACGTGCGAATCGTCCGAGATATGAGGAATTCCGTGAATCGGCTCGTCAATTGTGAAACAGCAAACTTGAATAAAACGATCGGTGCCTCACTGCGTCAGGTCGAAAACATTCAATTCATTGATGAAAAAATTGGACTGGATGCTCTGCCAGATAAACTGCGTGAAATTGCTAAACTGCGAGTCGACTATCAAGAAGTCACGCTGAAGGAACTTGGCGAAATGGTGGAAAGCGGCAAGATCAGCAAATCAGGCATTAACCACCGCTTAAGAAAGCTAGATCAAATTGCAGAACAATTACGAAACGGACAAGCTGTTACACTTAAATAGGAAAATAAAAAAGGGAGGCAGATCATATGGTGGAAGAAACGGTCACAATCCAGCTGAAAACAGGTTTGCAGGCACGTCCAGCTGCTTTGTTCGTACAAGAAGCCAATCGCTTTGGTGCTGATATTTTTCTGGAGAAAGATGGGAAAAAGGTCAATGCGAAGAGCATTATGGGTCTCATGAGTCTTGCGATCAGCTCTGGGGTCACTGTCAAACTGATTGCAGATGGTGCGGATGAACAGGAAGCCATTGATACGTTAACGGATTTTATCAATCAAGAAAACTGAGTCTCTTCACAGGCTCAGTTTTTTTTAGGAGGGAATGTGGATGATTCAATCAGCCTTTTTACAGAAGATCGGATACGAAGGTCAGTCCATCACCTTTGATCACTTGCCTGCTTTATTAAAAAAGATGGCGTATACTTTTCCATTCGAAAACAGATCTGTGCTGAATAAACAATCCTATGACTTGGATCAAGAAGGGTTGAAGCAGCATCTTCTTGAAGGAAAGAGAGGGGGTCTTTGTTATGATCTCAATCCTCTCTTATATTATGTGTTAAAAGAGGCAGGACTCGCTGTACAGCTCGTTCAAGGGACAGTGTTTAACAATGAAGCGGGCGCATGGGCAATTGATGGCACGCATGTAGCCATAGTCCTGAAACATCACAGCGAACGCTTCCTCATTGATACAGGCTTCGGAGCCAATTTACCTCTTCAGCCTGTACCCTTTACAGGTGAATGGGTAGAAGCACCGTCTATTCGTTTTCGTGTCAAAGCAGAGGAAACCGAAAAAGGGACACACCTGCTCCAATTAGACAGGGGAGAAGGTGCTGAAACAGGCTATGCTTTTACATTAAAAGAAGTCAACGAGCACACTCTGGTCCAAATGAGGCAGGAGATTTATGAAAATGAAGCATCCCCTTTTAACAAAAAACCGCTTGCTTCAAAGCTGACACCAACAGGGCGTGTTGTCGTCACGGAGGATCATGTCACCACACATGAACATGAAGAAGTGTCGAAAAAGCCGCTCCCACAGCCTTTTGAGGACTACGTGAAAACCCTTATACCGTGAACAACATAAAAAGACAGCCCTTTTGACCTAGGGATGCCTTTTTTCATTGATTAACGAATACGTGTAAATGTCGCATAGTGGTCCGTTGTTTTGTATATGAGCCAGTCACTTGAATACACGAGGCGGTTAGCATTACGGAAGCCGGAGACGTAGTTGATATCTGCCTCACGCCATGTTCGGCCACTGGCTGAAGGAAGACGTCCCTCCCGGTTAGAGAAAACATCTCCACCGATGCTTTTGCCTGGCGCAACCTCCGCTAGATTTCCTTTCGATGCAACCCATCCAAGAGCACTTGCTTGTGATTTTGTGATGTAATTATCAGGTAGTCGTTTGTAGCGAATTAAATAATCTGCTACCCCATCAAATGTATTAATGACGGCAAGGGTACGCAAATCTGATGCAAGTTGAATTGAAGCTGGTTCATTCGTGGCTGTAGGTGTAAGAGGTGTTGCTGCTTGAGCTTGCTGCGGGATAAATCCAGAAAACAGAATAGTAGCGATCAGAGCGAACATAGTAAAAATCGAACTTATTTTTTTCATCTTCATCCTCCTATAAAGGAAATCGGATGCTGTCCTCTTGTTGCTTGTCTATCCATATTATAGCACCCGAACATGAAGGGAATGTAAAGAATCAGAATGTTTGCTAAAATGAGTCTTTTCTCCTGAGTCCATTCTTAGATAATAAATAAAAAGACGCAGTTCCCGCCTTTCAGCGTGTAGACAAACCCTCGCATTCTGTGTCAGTCCTGCGTGCCGGTGCTCACGAATGTCAAATTCGCTCCGCTTCGGTACTCGTCCTTCCTAGACTTCAAAGGTTTTCTATCACGCTGAAAAGAAGACAAAGGGCTAAAATAAAGATCATTTTAGCCCTTTGTCAACAGTCTAAAAGACGCAGTTTCCTGCGCCTTTTTCCATTAAGTTGTGGCAAGCTCCTTCACAACATCAACAGGGGCCTTTCCATCAATTCCATGAATCACATTATGAATGGCCCGTTTTAGCATGAGATCTCTTGTTGTTTCAGTAGCGGAACCGATGTGAGGGGCAAGAGTAACCTGGTTCATCTCTTTGAATGGATGATCTTCCTGGAGCGGTTCCTGCTCATACACATCAAGACCTGCCCCTTTAATCCATCCCTCCTGAAGTGCTTGAATCAGGCTTTTCTCATCCACTGTTTTCCCGCGGGAGATGTTTACAAATAAAGCGGTCTGCTTCATTAACTTAAATTCTCGTTCCCCCATCATATGATACGTTTCTTCGGTTAGCGGTGTGATCAAGACAATGATATCGGCTTGCTTCAGCAGGTCATCAAGTGCGCAATATAAAGCGCCATACGCCGATTCAGCCTTTTCATTCCGGCTTCGGTTATGATAGAGGACGTTCATATCAAAACCAAGTGCTGCCCGTTTGGCTACTTGCTCCCCGATACGGCCCATGCCAATAATGCCGAGCGTTTGATGATGAACATCAATGCCAAATATATCTTCTTCCTGTACAAATTTCGTCCATTTTCCCTCGCGGATAAAACGATCAAGCTCGGTGATTCTTCTTGCAGAGGAGAGAATGAGCGAAAAGGCAAGATCAGCGACGGTATGATCAAGTGTATAAGGAGTGTGCGTGCCGATCACTCCTCTTTGTTTCATGGCTTCTATATCAAAGTTGTCATAGCCGACCGAGTTATTGCTCACCACCTTGAGTTTTGGTGCGTGATCTAATAGTTCTTGATCGATTTTCGTTCCAGACGTTAAAAGGCCATCAGCATGTTGCAGCTTCTCAAACAAAATATCTCTTGGAATGGGGTCCTTTGATTGCCACACCTCATATGTACAATGTTCCTTTAGTATTTTCTCAAAAGAGGCAGGTAAGGGTTTGGCGACAAAAATATGTGGTGTCACAGTCAACTCGCTCCTTTCACATTGTCATCTTGCTCCTTTTATTATAAAGCAACCATTTCGGTATCACACGTTTGAATATGAGTTGCTCAATATTTAATATACTGAAATAACGGTGAAGGAGAGACATTTTCTTAGTAAACAAGTATATTCATAAGCCATCTGATGCATTTTTAAAACATTAAAAATAATCTATTGGTAGATGTGTCATAGAGAACTATCAGATTTTTTGAGAGATTATCTGACAAACTGGAAAATAGATCGAGACTTTCTGATAGAAAATTTATTATATTTGAAATGTATTAAACCGGACGTCCATTTTCTACTAAACCATTTCATCGTCTTTTGATGAACTGAGAACAATAGATTGAAAGAGCAGGCCGCATATCCCTTACGCTGAAGCGGTACCAAGACCAAAATAGAGAAAATGCTTACTTTTTTTCTCATCGTTTTCTCATTTTTTTCTTTTTTTTCTATCATTTTTCTTCTCTATGCTTGAGAGCACACGAAAGAAAAGGGGGACAGGCAAGGCGTTACGATACTTAAAAAAAGATGGGAGCTGGCAACATGGGATCAAAATTAGAAGAGATTCTTCAGCACAATTCAGAGTTTGTAAATGAGAGACATTATGAGCCTTACAAAGCGGGGAAATTTCCTGAAAAGAAACTGGTCATCTTAACTTGTATGGATACACGTCTTTTGGAACTGTTACCGCAATCCATGGGGCTGCGTAACGGTGATGCCAAAATTATTAAAAACGCCGGAGCCATCGTTACACATCCGTTCGGCAGTGTGATGCGGAGTATTTTACTAGCTATCTATGAGCTGAAAGCAGAGGAAGTGTGCATTGTGGGACATCATGAATGCGGAATGGCAGGTCTTGCGGCAGATCCTTTACTTGAAAAGGCCAAAGCACGCGGAATTGAAGAGAAATGTTTGAGCATTGTGAAAAACTCAGGGATTGATTTAAAGGGCTGGCTGACAGGCTTTGATTCGGTTGAAGAGAGCGTGTCCCAAAGCGTGAAATTAGTCAAAGCGCATCCGCTGATGCCAAGTAATGTGGCTGTTCATGGACTAGTGATTCATCCAGCAACAGGAAAGCTGGATGTCGTTGTAAAAGACAAACAGATCGATCCACAGTATACCTAAATCATCTACACATACTTGAAGGAGGCCAACACATACCATGCGTTTTTATGGAAGATTTGAAGGTTATGATTCATCAAAATTTAGACGCGATTTAATCGCTGGGCTTGTCGTGGGCGTTGTGGCAATTCCTTTAGGCATGGCATTTGCCATTGCATCTGGTGTCGGACCAGAATATGGATTATACACAGTCATCGTTGCCGGCATTTTGATTTCATTGTTTGGTGGTTCAAAGTATCAGATCGGCGGGCCGACCGGGGCGTTTGTTCCGATTTTATTCGGGATTGTCAGCCAATACGGTATTGAAAACTTACTTATTGCCGGCTTTATGGCAGGCTGTTTGCTTGTATTGTTCGGAGTATTCAAACTAGGAAAGCTCATGAAATTTATTCCTCGTCCGGTTATCATCGGTTTTACTGCTGGTATTGCTGTCATTATTTTTTCAGGGCAGATTGCCAACTTCCTCGGATTAAAGGGTGTTGAAAAGCATGAAAGCTTTTTCCTCAATATGAGAGAAATCGTGGTCCATCTCGGCACCACAAATAGTCTCGCCATCATCACAGCCGTCATCGGGCTCATCGTGATTTTGGTGGCACAAAAATACATTCCCAAAATACCTGGTGCTCTATTAGGTCTATTGGCTTCAACATTTGTAGCCGTTCTCTTTTTCCAAGGACAAGTTGAAACAATCGGCTCTGCATATGGTGAAATCCCTCGCCAGCTGCCAAGCTTCGCTTTTCCTGAATTAACGATCGAAAAAATGATTTATCTGCTGCCTCCAGCCATTGTCATTGCGCTTTTAGGCGGTGTGGAGTCAATCTTGTCAGCAATGGTTGCTGATAATATGAAAGGCTCTAAGCATGACAGCAACAAGGAGCTTGTCGGGCAAGGAATCGCCAATATGGCGGCACCGCTTTTCGGAGGGATTCCAGCGACTGGAGCCATTGCACGTACAGCAACGAACATCAAAAATGGCGGAGCAAGTCCGATTTCAGGTGTTGTCCATGGCGTCGTTGTATTGCTCATCTTAATGCTCTTTGCACCATATGCATCCATGATACCACTTGCTGCCATGGCGCCGATTTTAATGTTTGTTGCTTGGAATATGAGTGAGAGAAAAGAGTTTATCCATATTGTGAAAGTGAAAAATGCGGATTCACTTGTACTTGTCGTGACCTTCCTGTTAACGGTCATCGGTGATTTGATTATTGGCGTCACCGCAGGTCTCATTTTAGCGTTTATCGCCTTTATCAAAAAAATGAGCCAGACGACCAACATTCATACAAATGTCGCTGTTCCCCAAATAGAAACGGCAACCACTTTAGAAAAACAGACAGACCAGAAAGATATCAGTATGTATTCCATTGAAGGACCACTGTTCTTCGGTACAACAGATTCATTAGAAAATTCGATTTTGGATCATGTTCAGACAAAGCCGAAAACGCTCATCCTGCTCATGAATAAAGTCAACTATATGGACACATCAGCAGAAGCGGTCCTGATGAATATCTCCAATCGTTTAAAGCATCATAATGGCAAACTGATGATTGTCGGACTTCAATCACAGCCAAAAGAGCTTTTGCATCGTACGGGTCTTTTTCATCAAATTGGAAAGCAGCATTTCTTTGAACGAACGGATGATATTTCACCACAGCAGCTATAAGGGTGTAAAAAAGAGCACGTGACGGTTTGGTCACGTGCTTTTTGCTTGTTCTATTTCAGTGGAAAAACGTTTTGTGAGTTTCTGTTGATGAGAGGCGAAAACCTCTTCTAATGTCACATCATAAAGATCAGCTAAAACGAGTAGATTCGCTAACACATCGCCCATTTCTTCGATAAGGTCTTGCTTTAACTCTAGTGTCTCTTGTATTTTTTCATCAGGCCGATCACGCCCAATCTCTACGGCTCTAACGGCACGAGCGAGTTCTCCCGTTTCTTCCATAAGAAAGCCCAACCGAATAAACGGCCCGTATTTTGTCCAATTTCTCATTTCGTAAAACTCCTTGATCCACTTCTCCATGTCAGTTGTTTGCATTTTCTTTATACAGCTCCTTATATGGTGTTCATTTTTTCATTTTACACTATATATAGATAATGTAGCTGTTTCTTTACAATCAACTATAGTAGAATGGGTAGGTGAAGAAATCATAGAGAGAGATGGAGCTGTTTTGATGAAAACGATTTGTGTGTTTGCTGGTTCGAATCCAGGTGTGAATGACATCTACAAACAAAAGGCTGTCGAGCTGGGTGCTTATATGGTAGAAAAGGGCATTTGTCTTGTATACGGCGGTTCACGAATTGGACTAATGGGTGCCATTGCAGATGAGGTATTGAAAAACGGCGGGCAAGTGATTGGGATCATGCCAAAAGGGCTTTTTAGAGGAGAGGTTGTGCATCAAGAGCTGACAGAGTTAATAGAGGTAAAAGGGATGCATGAACGAAAAGCGAAAATGAGCGAGCTGGCCGATGGATTTATTGCCATGCCGGGTGGCTTTGGTACATATGAAGAATTATTTGAGGTGCTATGCTGGGCACAAATCGGGATTCACCAAAAGCCAATTGGATTGTATCAAGTGAATGACTATTTCAAGCCGCTCATTGACATGGTGAAGTTCAGTGTACAGGAAGGTTTTTCAAATGAATCACACCTTCAATTGTTACATGCCTCCAGTGAGCCGGAAGAATTGATTTCACAGATGGCTTCTTATCAAACACCATCTCTTCAGCAGAAATGGACGGAGCTGTCTTAAAGCATTTGAACAACAAAAAACCGTCTGTTCGAAGGAGCAGACGGTTTGTTTTGTCATTATTTTTGTTCTTCTGAATTACGGGTCAAGACTTTGTCAATGAGTCCGTATTGAAGAGCTTCTTCCGCTGTTTTGAAGTTGTCACGATCTGTATCGCGCTCAATCACTTCAATTGGCTGACCAGTACGTTCAGCAAGTACTTGGTTCAGTTTATCGCGTAAAGAAAGGATTCGTTTAGCCGCAATTTCAATTTCTGTCGCTTGACCTTGGGCTCCGCCTAATGGTTGATGAATCATCACTTCACTGTTTGGAAGGGCATAACGCTTACCTTTTTCACCAGCAGCAAGCAGGAACGCACCCATTGATGCAGCCATACCAATACAAATAGTTGATACCTTTGGTTTAATAAATTGCATCGTATCGTAAATGGCCATACCAGCTGTGATAGAACCGCCAGGGCTGTTAATGTAGATAGAGATATCTTTCTCTGGATCTTCGGCTTCCAAGAAAAGAAGCTGTGACACGATGGAGTTGGCAACATTGTCATCGATCGCAGAACCAAGCATGATAATACGGTCTTTTAAAAGACGAGAATAAATGTCGTAAGCTCTTTCCCCACGATTTGTTTGTTCAATGACTGTAGGTATTAAATTCATAATGTTCCTCCTTCACCTTTTAGGTAAGTATGTAATTCAATGATACATTTTTGGTCAATAAAGGTCAAACAAAATGCTGACCTAAAATCAAATACCTCTATCCATTTTCCCCAAAATCCTTCCACTTCAAACCATCATATGAATATATGTATTTGAAAGAAGAAAATACATCGGCAGGTCTGATGATTAATCATTGCTTTCTTGCAGCATTTCCCTTATAATTTGATATGCTGACGTTCAAAAAACATATCGTGCGCTCGTAGCTCAGTTGGATAGAGCGGTGGTTTCCGGTACCACGTCTGCCGGGGGTTCGAATCCCTCCGAGCGCGTCTATAGTATCCGATAGGATTCGATTTATCATTTGTGAAAAAGCTGAAAACCCTTTGAAATAAAGGGTTTTCTTTGTTTTTTATGTGATTGAAATTACGTGAGTACACGTTAGAAAACGATATTATTTCATTTCATTTTGCACAAATTTTTCACTTGTGGCACTTTCAAGTAATAACATTTTTTGAAACAAATCCAAAGTGTTTTTAGTATCTTCTTCTCTAAGCTCCTTCACCACATGAGCATAATATCTAAGAGTGTTGTGTCAATGCTAGCATGTCCTAGCCTTTCTGAAACATAAGAAATAGATATTTTCTTGTAATGAAGTATACTGCATGGGTGTGTCTAAAACCATGAATTGTTCCAGGTTCAATTTTTAAGTCGTTCAAATGTTAATACTTTTTTAGGGTTTGTAGGACTAACAAAATAAGCTCATAAGGGTTTGGTGTTATTTCTTTGAAAAAATCTTTAAACAATTTCATTGTTTCAATATCCATTTTAATGACTCTGTTAGAAGGGTCATTTTTTGTGGGCTAAAAACCTTTTCCTGTCTTGTAGTCCCATGTTCGAAATGTTGTTTTCTTAATATCTAATTTCTTCAATAACTCCGCGGACTAAAGAGTGGGAAATAGCATATAGCCAAGAAGAGAAAATACTAAAAGAAATATTTAAAGATGAATTGGTTGATATTTTTCACATTTGGGTTTTAAAAAATATTTAATTAAACACCCAGATGATGCTAAAAGATATTGAGATTTAAAAATAAAATTAGCAAAACAGTTTCCTGAAAATCATTATAAGTATCAAACTGAAAAACAGAAATTTGTTAATGAATTGGGCAAATTCTTATTAAGTTAACGGGTGCAATAGTCCAGGAAGGCTTATCGCTTTTTTGTAGAAGTTATTGTATTAACGGAGAGTTTAGTTGCAGAAATGTTGTAATATAGATTTTGTTTAAAAAAGATGTGGCTTTTTAACAATAAAATGGAGATTGGTTATAAATAGGGGGGAAGTTTGATGTTAAATCGTGTCATTCAACAATTTGGATTGAAGGTACTATCAATTAATGAGGTTGAAGACTCTCATAGTTCAACAGTTTATAAATGTATTTTGTCTAATGGTGATAAAGTTTTTTTGAAAATTCCTTTTACAAGATTGAAGTATCAGCGAGAATTAGAAGCCTATGAAATTTTAAAAGGAAGTGTCTCTATTCCTGAAATGATGGATTATTGGACAGGTGATGAGGATTGTCCAGGTGCTTTTTTATTATCTGAATTAAAAGGGAAACCGTTAACATCTAATGCTACACCAACAATAGCGTTCCAAGTTGGGGTCCTTCAGGCTGAAATGCATTCTATTCGTCCTCTTTCTGAGCAAATGTTAACTTGTATAAAAAATGAATTTCCGAACTGGTCTCATTTTGTTGAACAGAAATTTTATAGTTTTGCTGAAGATGTAAAGGATATTTTGGATGAACAATTATACAAAAAAGCCATTGAAAAATTTGAAAAGATGAAACAACAACTTCCGTCTCCAGATGGACCAAGCTTTGTACATATGGATTTTCGTCCAGCAAATATAATTGTTGATAATGATAAAGTTTCAGGAATAATAGATTTTGAAAGCGTAAGATTTGGTTCAACAGAAGTCGATTTTACCAAACTGTATCGTGATTTTTTAAGTTATGATGTTAGCTTGTATAATGCATACCAAGAAGGCTATAACAGTATCAGACCATTAATTGACCTGGAGAATGTGTTACCTTTTTATCGATTTACAGATGCATTCAATAGTATTGGATGGTCTAAACGCCGAGGAATTGAAAAAAATGCTTTGTTTTTAGAAGAAAATTTGTCAAGATTGAAAAAATGGTTACTATAATATAAGTTGATTTCTCTCTACATCAGAATATTAAATAATATATCGTGGTATGTGAAGGAATGTACTTAAATTAACGGGTGCTATAATTTAATAAGCACCTAATATGAAAAGACTTTTATTGTAAACATAGCAGTAGAATATATTAACAAAATGTATTCAACTAACATCTATCGTGTTGGTTCAAGTAATATCATTCTCAGTCTTTTAATATACATTTTTATCCAAATGAAAATTCCCAAAACGTTGATATAAATGGATTTAGGTGGATTCAATATACGTGAAATTGATAAGTATATTTCTCAAAACGAGAAGTGAGATTTTAAAAGGGTTTTTTAAATATTTAATGTTGATAAGACTGATTTAAAGTGGACATAGAAATATTCTTTGCACAAGATAATTTTAAAATGTTGTTACAACAGTAAATAAAGACATAAATTATACGTTGTGAAAAACAGTCTGCTGCATTCAAAAAAATGCTGCTCAAATCATAAGTTCAAAAAGACAAAGCACTTAATAGGAGGCTTTGTCTTTTGTTCTTGTATCCTTTTAAAATACTGGCCATAAGACTCATTTCTTCCCTTTTTAGGCGTATTTGTTGAGGTTGCTGGCTGTATATGATTAACATGGAAGGGAATTGACAATGAGGAGGGATTTCTTGTGGCGAAGATTTTATTGATTACGTTCCCAGCTGAAGGACATGTGAACCCCATGTTAGGGATCATAAAAGCATTGACGGATCGAGGTGATGAAGTTCATGCGGTCACAACTGAACATTATCAGGAACGAATCAAACGCTTAGGCGCTCACGTACATATACATCCAGACTATATTCGCACATTAAGTGTGGAAGAAGACGATTTAGATTCCATGCAGCCATTCTTTCATGCAATGCTGCAAACGTCATTAGATATTTTAGAGGTGGTGGAAACACTTTCTCAGCAGCATTCATTTGATTTGGTCTATTTCGAAATGTTTGGGGCAGGCGAGCTTGTCCGAGATTACTTGCAGATTCCAGGGATCGGTTCGAACCCTTCTTTTGTGCTGCAAGAGGCGCATTTTGATACACCTCTATATAGAAAGGATGAGAAGGCCGCTCATCTGTTAGAAGAAATAAATGAACGTTTTGGGGTACAGCCGAAGCGTTTGATGCAATTCATGAAAAACCGCGGAGAACTGAATATGGTGTATACAAGCGAATATTTTCAGCCGTCTGTCGATGCATTAAACGATTCGTTTGTCTTCATTGGACCGAGCTTTCTAAAACGAGCAGATCAGCACCCATTCCCGCTGGAAGCACTTGAGCAAGAAAAAGTCGTCTTTATTTCGATGGGTACAGTTCTTGGGGATACAGAAGCATTTTTTAATATGTGTATTGATGCTTTTGCAGACTTTGATGGAAAAGTGGTCATCGCAACAGGAGAAAAAATTGATAGGTCTCTCTTAAAAGAGGCGCCTTCTCATTTTCTGATCGAGCCTTATGTACCGCAGCTTGAAGTGCTCGAACTGACAGATGTGTTTGTGACACACGGCGGAATGAACAGTGTCAATGAAGGCATTCATTATCACGTTCCGATGGTGGTCATTCCGATCGACAAAGATCAGCCGATGGTGGCACAAAGGCTGACGGAATTATCCGCTGCTCGGACGCTTGATAAAGACCAGCTGACGACAAAGCAGCTAAGAGATGCCGTGGAGACTGTTCTGGAAAGTGACACGTACCGTGCCGGGATTGAAAAAATTGAAGAAAGCTTCCAAACAGCAGGTGGAACAGAAAAAGCATTACGTGTGATCGATCAATTTATGCAGGCGAAACAGACTCAATCATGAGCCTCAGCGTGTAGACAAACCCTCGCATTCTGTGTCAGTCCTGCGTGCCGGTGCTCACGAATGTCAAATTCGCTCCGCGCCGGTACTCGCCCTTCCTAGACTTCAAAGGTTTTCTATCACGCTGAAAGGAAGACAAAGGACTAAAATAAAGATCATTTTAGCCCTTTGTCAACAATCTGACAGACTCAATCATGAGTCTGTTTTTTTGATGAAAAAAGAATTGTATTTCCCATTTCTGTATGCTAATATTCAATTCGTAATCATTTCGATTAAAAATCGGAATGATTACGAAAATATCAAATTGGGGGAAGTACATATGAATGATCAAGCTGTTTACATAAAGAAGAAATATGAGAAAAAGCATCCCTATGTGACATATACCTTGATGCTGTTTTCAGTCATGGCTTGTTTTTTATTGGCATCATGCTCTGAAAATAAGGCATCTTCCAGCTTACATGACCGAGAAGAAGATGAGCTAGTGTATGCAAGTACAAAAGATATAAGGGACATTAATCCCCATCTATATGGCGGAGAGATGGCCGCTCAAAATATGGTATTTGAATCGCTTGTCGTCAATACAGACAAAGGAGTTCAACCAGCCCTAGCTAAAAGCTGGGACATTTCAAAAGATGGAAAGACCTACACCTTTCATCTTCGAAAAGACGTGACTTTTTCAGATGGTGAGCGGTTTAATGCGAAGGCAGTGAAAGTGAATATTGATGCAGTTGTCAAAAATATTGAAAAGAACGCTTGGCTCAATCTCGTATCAGAAATCAAATCCACAAAGGCTGTAGATGAACATACATTTGTTCTCACGTTGAAAGAACCTTATTACCCAACGTTAGAAGAGCTAGGCTTAACTCGCCCATTCCGTTTTATTTCTCCAAAAAGCTTCGTTGATGGGACCACAGCAAAAGGAGTCAAAGAGTATGCAGGGACAGGTCCTTATGTGTTAAAGGAACATAAAAAAAATCAATATGCCGTGTTTGAAGTAAATGATCACTATTGGGGGAAAAAGCCCAAGATTTCAACAGTGAAGTGGAAGGTCATGCCGGATCATCAAACGATTTTACTTGCGCTCCAAAAAGGAGAGATTGATCTCTTATTTGGAGCAGATGGTGACATGATCGACGGAGACTCATTTCAGGCATTAAAGGAAGCGGGTCAATACGGTGTGACCGTGAGTCCTCCTGTTGGTTCAAGATCTATTGTGATCAACTCCAATCAACCCGTCACAAAAGATCCAAAAGTAAGAGAAGCATTTCAATACGCCATTCAAAAAGAAATGATTACAGAAGGGATTTTAAATGGAACGGAACAAGTAGCACACACGCTGCTTGCCTCGTCAGTCCCTTATGCAGATATCCCGCTTAAAAAGAAAACCTATCAAAAAAAGAAAGCAGAGGCATTACTGGATGAGGCAGGCTGGAAGCTAAAAGAAGACGGCTATCGCTATCAAAAAGACAAACCACTAAGCGTGACCATTTATTATAATTCGGATAATGCAGGCGAAAGAACGATTAGTGAATCGATTCAACATGACTTCAAGCAGGTTGGGATCAAGCTGGATATTAGAGGAGAAGAAAAACAGGCATTTTTAGATCGTCAAAAAACAGGAAAGTTTGATCTGATGTACTCTCTATCGTGGGGACTTCCTTATGATCCACAAACCTACGTCTCTTCATTCCGTGTTGCATCTCATGCTGATTATCAAGCCCAATTAGGCTTGAAAAAGAAAAAGTGGCTAGATGAGACAATTACGAAGGTATTGGTGGAAGCAGATGAGCAAAAGAGAAAACAAATGTACCGAGAAATTTTGACGTATATTCATGATGAAAATGTCTACATCCCAATCTCTTACTCTGTGACAAAGGCCGTTTATAATAAGCGCCTTAAAGGTGTAGGTTTTCATGTATCACAGTATGAAATTCCCTTTGACCGATTGTATTTTTCGTCTTAAACCGGAGGCGGGGACATGACACACTATATCTTAAAACGAATATTGCTGCTTTTCCCACTCATTGTCTTCATCACCTTCTTTGCGTTTGTGTTACTTACGATGCGGGCAAGTGATCCAGCTGAGGTCGCTTTGCGTGTGAATCAAGTGACTCCAACAGAAGAAATGATTGAATCGATGCGACAAGAGCTAGGCTTAGATCAACCATTTTTCATACGCTATGCCACATGGCTTAAAGATGGATTAACAGGTGATTTTGGCAACAGCTATGTCACACAGGAGCCGGTTTTTGATCTCATTATGGAGGCGCTGCCTGCCACATTGAAGCTTGCAGGAGCAGCGCTCTTTTTCATCATTGTGTTGAGTTTGTTATTCGGAATGGTATGTGCGTATGCGGCTCATACCTGGGTGGACCGAATACTGAGAGCCTTTGTGTTTATCACAGCTTCAATGCCTAGTTTTTGGTTGGGGATTTTGTTTATTTGGCTTTTTTCTGTCAAATTCAACTGGGTCAATACGAGTGGAATGGAAGGTTTCAAATCTATTCTTCTACCAGCTATCATACTATCACTTGGCTACTTATCGACCTATGTGAGACTGATTCGAAATCAAATCCTAAAGTTTCAGCACGAGCCATTTGTTTTTTATGCAAGAGCCCGTGGTTTAAAGGAACGTACTATTCAATTGAAAGTCATGAGACATGCGCTTCAACTAGCGGTGACAGCACTTGGCATGTCTATTCCAAAGCTCATTGCTGGAACCGTCATTATTGAAAATCTTTTTGCTTGGCCAGGGGTTGGACGGTTGTGTGTGACGGCTATTTTCCACGCCGATTTCCCGATTATTCAAGCCTATTTGTTTGTGATGGGGTTCCTGTTTGTTGTGTGCAACCTCATCGCTGATGTTATGCAAATGATCATGAACCCGCAGTTAAGAAAGGAGGGCTGAGAACGATGATAGGGTGGAATCAATTAAGAAAAGACCGTATGGCCATTCTTTCTATCTGGTTATTAGCACTTGTCGCATTAGCTGGACTGTTTGCACCAGTGTTAGCACCACATGACCCGACAGATACGAACATTCTTCAAAAATATGCCGGCGTCAGTCTTACTTATCCGCTCGGAACGGATCAGCTGGGGAGGTGTGTATTGTCGCGGCTTTTATATGGCATTCGCACAACGATGCTTGCGGCCATGCTGACGATGTGTATCACGATGCTTATTGGCACCACACTTGGACTCATAGCCGGCTTTTTTCGAGGAAAGGTTGATGGAGTTTTGATGAGGCTGTGTGATGTCATGCTGTCCTTTCCAGCAGAGGTGATGATCCTGGCCATTGTGGGAATATTGGGACCTGGACTTTTCAATATTATTTTGGCCAATGTCCTTGCGAAATGGGCCTGGTATACAAGAATGATTCGTTCGTCTGTCCTGCAATATGCGAATGAGCCATCTGTTCAGTTTGCAAAAGTGTCTGGTGGTTCCCCCTTTTACATACTGAGGAGACATCTATTCCCTCGCATCTCAGGAGAAATCGCTGTCTTTGCTACACTTGATGCGGGCTGGGTGATCTTAAATATATCCGCTCTGTCTTTTCTTGGGTTAGGTGTGAGTGCACCTACACCGGAATGGGGCATGATGCTAAACGAGGCGAAGAATGTCATGGTGACACACCCAGCTCATATGCTCGCGCCTGGACTTGCCATCTTATTCGTGGTCATGGCGCTGAACTTTTTAGGAGATAGTCTGCAGCAGGCCGCGAACCCTGCTATGCATCATATCAACAAAAAAGGGGGGAAACCATTTGCCTTTCATCGACGTAAAAAATCTGTCCGTACATGATCCAGTACAGCAAAAGAATTTGGTGGCGAATATCACGTTTTCATTACAACAACAACGCTGTTTAGCCGTTATTGGAGAAAGTGGAAGCGGAAAATCAACCGTCGCAAAAGCGTTAATTGGCCTGATACCCCCTTTGCTAGAGGTGGGAGGAGCGATCATGTTTGACGGTGAGAAATTGACAAGTCAGGCGGCAGAGCAGTGGCGAGGAAAACGAATTGGCTTCATCTCACAGGATGCCATGAATGCGTTCAATCCCATCGAAACCATTGGTCATCAAATGATGGAAACGTTTCAGCGGCATTTGAGCATACGCGGGAAAGAAGGAAAAGCCCAAGCCATCGCTGGACTGGAGCGTGTCCATTTAAGAAATCCACATCAATTGATGAAAAAATATCCTCATGAGCTGTCTGGCGGCATGCTGCAGCGTGTCATGATTGCGATCACGATGATGCTTTCTCCTGACGTAATCATTGCGGATGAGCCAACTGCGTCGCTTGATGCATACAATCGGCGTGAGGTCATCATGGAATTACAGAGGCTGAAAGAAGAAACAGGTGCTGCCTTGATCATCATTTCGCATGATTTAGGCGTCGTTCAGGCGATCGCTGACGAGTTGATGGTGATGCATCAAGGAGTGATGCTTGAGCATCGCGCAGCTGAGAAGATATTCACATCACCCGAGCATCCCCAAACAAAGCATTTACTAGAGACGAGACTTCGCTTATCTGCCCCCCTTGAAGCACTTAGACAGCAGAAGAGAGTGAGGGTGTTCCCATGTTGATCACAGCCAATCAATTACTCAAACATGGAGAGGCAAAAGGCTTTTTCTCTCATCAAAAGGAATCAAAAGCACGAATATCAAACGTATCGTTTCAAATCGAAAAAGGACAATGTATCGGGTTAGTCGGTGAGAGTGGAAGTGGTAAAAGCACATTAGCACGTATCCTGCTCGGTTTAGAAAAGTTAGATGGTGGAGAGGTATTGATTGATGGGAGGCCAGCTCACATATGGAGGAAGAAGAATCGGGGGAAAATGAGTGTTGTCTTTCAGGATTATCTATCTTCTGTCCATCCATCCTTTACGGTGAAAGAAATCATTGCTGAACCCATGCGATTGTTAAAGCATGAAAAGAATATGGATCAGAAAGTATTGTCATTGCTTGATCAAGTCAGGCTTCCCTCGTCTTTGCTGAATCATTATGCTCATCAGCTAAGCGGGGGGCAGCTCCAGCGGGTTTGCATAGCAAGAGCCATATCCACGAATCCTGCAATTCTCATATTAGATGAAGTCCTTAGCTCACTTGATGTTTCTGTTCAGGTACAAATATTGGAGCTGCTTGAGACATTAAAACAAGAATTAGACATGACCACCCTGATGATTACGCATGATGTAGAGGCAGCGGTGTATCTATGTGACAGGCTCCTTTTTTTACATGAAGGGTTACTTGTGGAAGAATGTACAAATGACCAGCTGTTTGAAGCGACCCATCCATTTACGCTCAAGCTGCTGGACTCACTCATGCCTTTTCAGCTTGACAAAAAATAACCAATCTTTTATCGTATACGTAACAAACGACGGAAGGGTGACCCAATGCAATGAAGTACTAATCCTATGACCTGTAAGCAAAATGAAAGAACGAAGGCAGTGAGCAAACGACATGTGTTGCCATGTTTGCTGCGTTTTCATTTTTTAGCTTCGGAATAGGATGGTACAGCTTGGGAATCAAAGAATGAGGGGATTGATACGGGGATGTGTGTGTTCATTCGATGAACAGCACGTCATTCTGTATCAATACGCTTATTTTTGTACACCATTTTGCCTCCTATTCTGAGAATGGGAGGCTTTTTCATGTCTCCTGATACGAAAGGAGAGGGTTGGATGTTACTCAAAGCCAATCAGTTAAAGGTATTTCGAAAGGATCGGTTGTTATTTGATATTGAGGAGCTTGCCATCCATCAAGGCGATCGCATTGGTCTAGTGGGGGCAAATGGCAGTGGGAAAACGACTTTATTGCATGTGCTGGCAGGTCAAGAAAAACCAGACAGTGGAACGTTTGCTGCCACAACGACCTGTACTTTGCTTCCACAGCTGAAAACAGCTGATGGCAGACAGAGTGGTGGAGAGATGACCCAGACTTATATTGAAAGGGCCTTAAGCCGTCCGTCTGCCCTTTTATTAGCAGATGAACCGACGACTCATTTAGATACAGAGCACATTGAGTGGCTGGAAGAGAAGCTGCGTGATGATCAAGGTGCCCTCATTGTCGTTTCACATGATCGTGCTTTTTTAGATGCGCTATGTACAGAAATTTGGGAGCTGGATGATGGGGTGCTTAAGCAATACAAGGGCAGCTACACGCATTTTGCACAGCAAAAAGAGCTGGCGCATCGTCAGCAGGTGGAAGCCTACGAGGCTTATACACAAAAGAAAAAGCAGTTAGAGCATGCGCTGCAAAAGAAAATGAAAAAAGCGGACAAAGCCACAAAGCCATCACAGAAGCTGAAATCCTCAGGGCCCAAAATTGCAAAGCCCTACTATGCATATAAGCAAAAAAAGCTTCAAAAAACAGCCAAATCCATTGAAACAAGAATGGAGAAATTAGAAAAGGTTGAGAAAGTAAAGGACGTCCAGCCCATTCAAATGACTCAGCATACGATGAAAGAAGTAGCAAGCCGAACCATCCTGCGTGTGAAAAATGTAGATGGCAAGGCGGGTGATAAAGTTCTTTGGAAGCAGGCGAATGTGGAAGTGAGAGGCGGAGACAAAGTCGCCATCATCGGAAAGAACGGGAGCGGCAAAACGACATTTCTCCGAATGCTAGTGAATGGACATCCCGGTGTTTCTCGTTCAGAAGCTGTCAAATTAGGCTATTTTAGTCAGGATCTTTCAGGGCTGAAGGTAGATGAATCGATTTTACAAAATGTGCTTAGAGAGGCTGTTCAAGATGAGACAGTGGTTCGAACGGTTTTAGCGAGACTTGGGTTTCGGGGAGATGATGTGTATAAGCTTGCTAGCGTGTTAAGCGGGGGAGAAAGAGTGAAGACCATGCTTGCATCATTACTCGTCAGTGATGCCAATGTCCTCATGCTGGATGAACCGACGAACTTTTTAGATCTTGCGGCAGTAGAAGCGCTTGAAGGTCTATTGAAGGATTACCCAGGTACAGTTGTGTTTGTCTCCCACGACCGCAGACTCAATGAGGAGGTTGCCACTCGTATTCTGCATGTTCACGAAGAACGCATTGAAGGGTTTGATGGCACATATAAAGAGTATAGGCAAAAGGAAGAAAAACCATCTGTTACAAAGAGAGAAGAGGAGCTTCTGTTGATTGATATGCAGCTGTCTGAAGTGCTCAGTCGCTTAAGTATAGAGCCTTCTCAGGAGCGGGAAGAGACATTTCAAGCATTATTGAAAAGAAAGAAGTCTTTGGAGTCATAAAAAGAAACCCCTGTGTTTACTGCACAGGGGCCTGTTCATTTCGTTCCTTTTTTAATTGTTCTAGTTCACTAACTGTGACAAGCTGGTAGCCTTGTTTGGTGAGCTCATGTATGATTTTCACTGCTGCTCGAGCTGAGCTTTCATAAATATCGTGCATTAATACCGTTCTGCCATCTGCTGCATGTGAGAGAACGTGGCTTGTGATCTGCTGGCTGTTGCGAATTTTCCAATCCTCAGGATCAACATCCCACAAAGAAACTTTCATATCAACCGCTTGATTGATGTCTTGATTTGTTCCTCCATATGGCGGTCTAAAGTGTGTAGGTGTATAACCGCTAGCTTTCTTAATCAGCTGCTGCGTGTCCTTTACCTGTTTCACCGCTTGCTTTAGAGGCAGTCTTGTTAATAAAGGATGGTTGTAAGAATGGTTTCCAATCTCATTCCCGCCTTTTAAAATGTCGGCAAGCATTCCAGGATAGTACTGAACCCTGCTGCCTAATACGAAAAAGGTGGCGTGTCCTTTATTTTCCTTCAGCGCATCTAAGATTTTTGTCGTTGTTGCGGGATTCGGACCATCATCAAATGTGAGTGCGATGGCTTTTTTGTTCGGATCAAGCTTTGATTTCTGTGGCAGCTTGACGGCTTTTCTTTTAGGGTTCGGTTCTTTGATTTCATTCTGATTTTTGGTCTTATTCATATATTCTGGCTTCAAGATATCTTTCAGCAAAGTCTTTTTGATCGCGAGCGTTTGCGGACCAAGATCCTCTGCGGCTACTTGAGAAGCTGGGAAATAGAATTCTACATATTTCTCTTTCAAGGCAAATTGACTGAAGTTTTGAGCAGTAGGGGCTGTTCCTTTCTGAAGGAGAGAGTGATCCTTAGCCAAGGTTTTGTCCTTTCGAAGCTCCGTGTATGTAATATAGGATAATTTCTTTAAATAATTGGTTTTAGGCAGAAATAAATCTTTTGTGTCAAGAAAGGTTTTTTTCTGAAAATCAAAATTGATCGTTAGATGATTAGTGGTCCCATTTTGCTGACCTGTATAGGTATAGGTTGTAAAGTGAATGGCAGCGGATTGTTTCGCATAATGCACCATGTCATAATCAATATTCAGTTCAAAGCGTTTATTTTCATCGATATCTTTTGCTTCACTGAATGTCTTTTTGAAATGCTCTAATGCTGAATTTGTATAGCTTTGAATCTTGTCATCTAGCTCTTTTTGGTGAAAAAGAGGATAGTTGACTGCATATCTCATAAATTTCCCGTCATTTACGAGAGTGACTATTTCGACATTTTTATAGTTCGTATCCTGCTTCACATTTTTCTTCTCTCTACCGCTAGCTTGTTGGTTTTGAAAGAAAGCAACTGCTCCAATGACGATCGCAAGCGCAAATAGGATGATACTCCATTTTCTCTTTACTGACACAACTTTCAAATCTCCTCTCATGACGGGTCATTCTTTATCAGTTTGACATCTGTTTGTAATATTTTTATAACATTTGACTTACTTTTGTAATTTTAGGTGATTTTCATGCGGAATGTCAACTATTTTCCTATTAAAATATCGGAAAAAATGATAGGTCTTTCAGAACGAAAAAAAGAAGAGGAAAAGAATCATCTCATCTTGTTGTCTCACACATACCTTCAATAATTAAAAAATGGGGTGTACATTGATTTTTCAGAGGCTGGCGGCTATAATTTTAATGATTATGATTCTCATTTTCAAATTGACTTTAATGAAGAAAAGGATGACACCGATTTTGCACGATAAGCAAACACCTCAACAAAAACGATCATCACGTATTCTGTTCTTTTTGATATTTTTTCTCGCAGTCATTGGTTTGCTTACTGCTATGTTTTTTGCTGTTTCATACGGTGCAAAAACATTGTCTCTGCAAACGGTTTGGACAGCTGTATTTGACTACCAGTCAGATGTAACAGAGCAGCAGATCATCCATGAATTAAGACTTCCGCGTGTTCTAGGGGCAGCCCTTGTTGGAGCGGCCTTTGCTGTAGCGGGTGCTCTCATGCAGGGCATCACAAGAAATCCGCTGGCAGATGCGGGGATTTTGGGCATTAATGGCGGTGCGATGTTTGTTGTCGCTCTCTGTTTTGCTTTTTTCCCAGGCATGCCTTATTCAGCACTCATGTTTTTTTCTTTTATCGGTGCTGTACTGAGTACGCTGCTCATCTTTGCCATTGGGGCAGCTGGTGGTGTATTGACACCGCTGCGCCTGACCGTTGCGGGAGCAGTTGTTGCCGCGTTGCTTCATGCGCTCAGCTCTGGAATCGCCATTTATTTTGATTTAAGTCAGGATCTGGCTTTTTGGTATGCAGGCGGTGTGGCTGGTGTGAAATGGCCGCAGCTGACGATTCTCGCCCCGGTCATTCTGATTGTGATCGTATGGGCGATGCTATTAGGGCGTTCACTGTCGTTACTATCGCTCGGTGAAGATGTAGCGGCGAATTTAGGGGTGAAAACACGACAAGTGCGAATACTAGGAATGGCAGCTGCTGTTTTATTAGCAGGGGTTTCTGTATCAGCAGTTGGGTCCATTGGGTTTGTCGGGCTCGTCATCCCGCATATTGCACGCAGGCTGGTTGGTGTAAACTATCGTTTCGTCATTCCGATGTCAGCGATTTTAGGCGCTATGCTGCTTGTCTTCGCTGATCTTGCCAGCCGCACAGTGAATCCGCCAAGAGAGCTTGCCATTGGCGTGATGGTGGCACTTGTCGGTGTTCCTTTCTTCTTATATATTGCTAGAAAAGAAGGGAGGAACCTGTCATGAAGGAGAAACAGCGTGCTCTTGTTGTGACAGTCGTCTTGCTTTGTCTGAGTGCTGCTGTGATGCTGTATAGTTTAAATACCGGCACGCTGAAACTCAGTCCCATCGTTGTCGTCAAAACCTTATTTGGCTTTGGGGATTTCCAAAGCGAAACGGTACTGTTTGACTATCGTCTGCCACGAATTGTGGTGACCATTCTAGCGGGAATTGGTCTTGGCATCGCGGGCGGCATTTTGCAGAGTTTATCTCGTAATCCACTGGCCGATCCTGGGATTATTGGACTGAATGCAGGGGCAGCATTTGGCTTAATTATTTTTGTGACGTATTTCCACGCACTTGAAGGCAATCCATCTCTTCTTATTCCGCTCTTTACATTTGGTGGTGGACTGCTTGCGGCAGCGGTCATCGTGCTCCTTGCGTATGACCGGCATGAAGGGCTTGTTCCCATCCGGCTGATCCTAGTAGGAATCGCGGTTGCGGCGGGATTTAGTGCATTGACCTTATATTTGTCATTGAAGCTTGATGAAGATACATACACGTTTGCTTCAAGATGGCTTGTGGGCAATGTATGGGGGAGAGACTGGATTCATGTGTTAGCGCTTCTGCCTTGGATTGTATGCCTTGTGCCGCTTACGCTTATGCAGTCAAGCACGCTTAATGCATTAACATTAGGAGATGCTGTCGCCTCAAGTGTAGGTGTACGTGTCCAGCGTAAACGCCTCTTTTTGCTTACCTTAGCTGTTGGCCTGGCTAGTGCAAGTGTTTCGATGACAGGCGGAATTGGCTTTATTGGCCTCGTCGCCCCGCATTTGGCCAGGCGGCTTGTCGGGTCACTGCATCAGTATTTTTTACCGGTTAGTGCGCTGCTTGGCTTGGTGATTTTGGTCAGCGCTGATACAGTCGGACGTTCCATATTTGCTCCAAATGCCATACCAGCGGGTGTGGTTGTGGCCTTTATCGGAGCCCCTTATTTTCTCTATTTACTGACAAAAACGAAATAAAAAATGAAAGAGGAACCCATCATGAAAAAATTACTTGTGTTTGGTTTAACGATCTGTTTCTTGCTTCTTGCCGCTTGCGGTCAACAGGAAACAAAAAATACGACAAATCAAAATGATCATGGAACACCTAAGGTTGCTTCCTTGTCTATTCATTTAACAAATAACTTACTAGCACTCGGTATCAAGCCCGCCGGCTCTGTCGTAGGAGGAGGCTTAAAAGATTTCCTTCCACATGCGAAAAAGCAGCTGAGCCATACGAAGAAGCTCGGCATTGCAGCAGATCCAGATATGGAGTCACTGCTTGCTTTAAAACCAGATGTCATTTATGTCGATGAAGAACTAGCTGGACAAGACTTATCGAAATACAAGAAAATTGCCAAGACCGAAGTGTTTAATTTAAATGATGGCACGTGGCGGGATCATTTGAAAAAAATCGGCAAGCTCGTCAATAAAGAAAAAGAAGCCGATCAATATATCAAGGATTACAATCAAGAAGCAAAAGAAGTGAAATCACTCATCCAACATAAGATTGGAAACGGAAAAGTAATGGCGATCCGTGTGACAGCAAAGGAGCTTCGAGTATTTAGCATGAAGCGTCCAATGGGTCCTATTTTATACGAAGATTTAGGTCTCACACCTGTCGATGGTGTGAAAAAGCTGGACAGCAAAAGACCATTCGAAGTGATTTCTCAAGAGGTTCTTCCTGACTATGATGCAGATGCTATTTTTGTCGTCGTCAACCGTGATGATAAAGCGCAGCAGGCATTCAAACAGTTAGAACAGACACCGATCTGGAAAGGCCTAAAAGCCGTGAAGAAAAACCAAGTATATCCGATTGCTGATCAGCCATGGCTTGATTACTCAGCACTAGGCAATAAAATGGCATTGGATGAAGCAAAAGAGATGTTTTCTAAATAAAAAGCACATGAATCAAGGCATCATTCCGCACATAGGAATGATGTCTCTTTTTTTGATTCGTTCTTCTATTCATTCGCTTTTTGCATACATATGAGAGGGAACGAGCAGTAACGCCCGCGTGAAGGGGAAAGGGAGGGTATACAGTTGGAAGTTCAAAAAATTAGTGCAGGTACGATTGCAAGGCTTGTGTTGCTTTTGTTGGCGCTTGTTAACAGTGCTCTAACCGCTGCGGGAAAAAGCCCAATTCCTATTGATGAAGAAGGTATTCAGCAATTCATCACCTTAGCTTTTCTTGGGATTACATCACTATGGGCCTATTGGAAAAACAATGATATTACGAAAAAAGCACGAACAAAAAAAGAAGAATAAGAGAAAAAAGAGCCTTTTCATGATAAAAGGCTCTTTTTCATCGAAGCGTCAAACGCCTCTCCCCGCAATTTGATTCTTCCTGAAAGGCTTACGACCGGCGTTCTCCCATGTTGGTGAGGAATGCTTTCACTTCCTCAATGCTTAAGCCAATCGCTTTCGCTTCACTCATAAGACGCTTCCACTCTGACATATTCGAATCGGTCAGCTTTCTATGGGTGACATGTAACGTCTTTTCTTCCTGCTCCTTTCGGTAGGTTTGGAGCAGCTGATATAATCCTTCTTTAGGCATGCCGGATTGGACGGCATTGACTATATGCTCCCGCCATTCCTGTTCACCCCCCTCAGAGTAATGAAACATCATCGTCTCTGCATCAAACAGCTCTTGTAAATCAATTTCTAGTGAAGAGGATACCTTTTTTAAAAACTGGACAGATGGATTCCGATGGACACCACGCTCAATTTTACTCAAATACGACTTAGAAACATGGGCATCTTCAGCCAGCTGCTGAATCGAGTATCCTTTCCTCTTTCGGTAAATGCGTATCACCTTGCCTATCATTCGATAAATGATCTCCCTTCTCCCTTGCGAATAGTTCTGCGACCTTTTCGTTCATTATAAGAAATAAATTGTTCTTTATAAAATTCAAAAACGTAAGAAACAGGAAGTAAACAAAAGAAAACGAACGATTTTGTTCTTTAAAAAGAACTATAAGACCTATTATGACATTTTTCTTTGCGGGTATTATCTTTTATAATCCAATCATTAACAAAAAGAAACCATATATAACCTTTTTATGATGAAATCGGGAGGTATCTATGAATGAGAATATAGGTTTTAAGCAGCTGTTTTCTGTCATTAAAGAGAAAATGGCCCTTCTGATCCTGATTGTCCTGATCGTAACGGGCATTTCGGCCTACTATCAGTTCTATGTCTCGACTCCTGTATATCAGGCAACCACTCAAATTCTTGTTCATAAACGCAGCAATGACGCACAAGCGAATTTAAACGATATTCAGATGAACCTTCAATATACACGTACCTTTCAAGTCCTATTAAAAAGTCCGGTCGTCATTGAAAAAGTAAAAGAAACGCTCAATCTCACAGAATCAGCTGAAGGATTAAAACACAAAATTGCCACAAGTACAGAAAATGAGTCTGAGGTCATAAATATTTCTGTACAAGATGAGGATCGCGCGAAGGCAGTAGCGATTGCTAATACCGCAACAGAGGTGCTGCAAGAAGAAATCAAAAAAACCATGAATATGGATCGCATTAATGTTTTGTCTGAAGCCAAGCTGTCCAACACGATTCTTATGAATTCAAGGAAATTCGTTCATATCGTTCTGGCACTAGGCGCCTCTTTATTAGGAGGAATTACACTCATTTTCTTAATGAATCTACTCGATGATACTGTAAAACGAACACATCAAATAAGAGAAGAGATCGGATTGCCGTCGCTCGGCAGTGTCTATCAGATGCAAGCAGACAGGAGGGCAAAAAAAGACAAGCAGTCCGTCATAACGGGAGGACAGAACATTGATCTTTAAGAGGAAGAAAAGAGAAAAGAGAGATTTATCCTGTATTTCTGTATTAAATCCTCACTCTGTCATTGCGGAACAATTTCGTACGATCCGAACGAACATCGAATTCACATCGATCCAAACAAGGCTGAAGTCCATATTGGTGACATCCTCCTTGCCGAAGGAAGGGAAATCATTTGCGGCTGCAAACTTAGCAGCTGTTTTTGCACAGCAGAAAAAGCGGGTCCTGCTCATGGATGCTGATTTGCGAAAGCCGGCCGTTCATGAATATTTTGACCTGAGTCATCACACGGGTTTAACCAACGTGCTATTAAATAACTGCAGTTTGGAGGAAGCCATTTTACCTACACCGATTGAGCATTTAGAGCTGCTTCCGAGCGGAACCATTCCGCCGAACCCAGCTGAGCTGCTCTCCTCTTCTGTGATGAAGCAGCTATTTTATGAGATTGAACAGCAATATGACATGGTGATCGTTGATTCCGCACCGCTTCTGCCTGTTGCCGATGCGAAGATCCTGGCGAACCGTACGGATGGAAGCATTCTCGTTGTATTAAGCGGCAAAACAAAGATTGCCGCCGTAAAGAAGTCAAAAGAAGTATTAGAAGGAACAACAGGCAAACTGCTTGGGGCTATGCTAAATGGAAAGAAAGAGAAAAAGGGCAGGCTGTATATGTATTAAAAAGATTGATAGGTGATGTCTCCTGATCTTTAACAACGGAGGCACTCGATCCTGCTGTGGGCATATGAGATGCCTTAGATGCTCGTCATCAATAGTGGGGTGTGAGGACGGGTTTGATGCCCATTTTACGTAAGAATAGTGATGTTGAAAAAGGGGGAGGAGCGTTGACTTACGCCCAAAGATTATCAATTATCGTGGCACTAGATTCATATCTCATCTTAGTTTCCGTCTTTTTTGGCTTTCAATTTGTCCAAGAAGCGGCGTTAACCGTATATACATTTGAAATGCTCGTCATTTCTTCGCTCAGTCTGCTCATTGGGCACCATGTATTTGCCTACATTTTTCACGTGTACAAGCAAGTATGGGCATATACAGGGGTTAGAGAGCTATTTTCTTTAATGAAGACCTTTGTGTGTTCTTTTTTATTTTCAATGACGATGCTGTACCTTTTCGTACAGACATGGCCATTTCGATTTTTATTCATCGTTTGGCTTTTCCATATCTTGTTCATCGGGGCATCTCGTATGGCATCTAGACTATTTCATGATGGCGCAAAGCGGCTGCAGGTAGAAAAGGAGCGGGCATTAATCATTGGTGCCGGATCAGCCGGGACCATTATTGTTCGTCAGCTTCAGCAGTCGAGTGATATCCATATTGAGCCAGTCGCCTTCATCGATGATGACAAGACGAAGCATAAGCTTGAAATCATGGGTCTGCCCGTCCTAGGGGGAAAAGAACATATTCAAACAGCAGTCGTGATGATGGATATTCAAAAGATCATCATCGCCATTCCGTCCAAAAGCAGCCACACCTTAAAAGGGCTGTATAAGGAATGTGTAGCGACTGGCGTCAAAACACAGATTATGCCGGAAATGGAGCAGATTTTAAAAGGAACCCATGCACTGAATCAATTACGGGATGTACAGCCAGAGGATTTACTAGGAAGAGAGCCGATTCAATTAGATACAAGTCGTCTATCTGTTCATTTAAAAGGAAAAACAATCATGGTGACAGGGGCAGGCGGGTCGATTGGATCAGAAATCTGTCGTCAAATTTGTGTGTTTGCCCCTCAAGCGATTGTGCTTGTGGGACATGGAGAATTTAGCATTCATTCTATTTTACTAGAGCTGAAAGAATTATATGAGGGCAGCATCAGTCTCTATCCACAAATTGCGGATATTCAAGATAAACAGAAAATGAGTGAAATCGTTGGCCATTTTCAGCCGGATATGATTTATCATGCTGCCGCACATAAGCACGTCCCGCTCATGGAGATCAGTCCGAAAGAAGCGGTGAAAAACAATATTATCGGGACAAAAAATGTTGCAGAAGCCGCACATGAGCACGGAATCGAAACCTTCGTCCTCATTTCATCTGACAAAGCGGTCAACCCTGCCAATGTGATGGGAGCCACAAAGCGGTTTGCTGAAATGCTGATCATGCAAATGGGGGCAAGCAGTGAGACGAAGTTTGTGGCCGTTCGATTTGGGAATGTACTCGGAAGCAGGGGAAGCGTCATACCAATCTTTAAAAAACAAATCGAAAAAGGTGGACCGGTGACGATCACGCACCCAGCTATGACAAGATATTTTATGACCATCCCAGAAGCATCAAGGCTGGTCATTCAGGCAGGCGCACTGGCAGAAGGAAGACAGATCTTTGTTTTAGATATGGGGGAGCCAGTGAAAATTGTCGACCTCGCAGAAAACCTCATTCACCTCTCAGGCTACACTACAGACCAGATTCCGATCACCTTCACGGGCATTCGTCCCGGAGAGAAAATGTACGAGGAGTTACTCAACCAGCATGAAAAAGCACAGGAGCAAATTTTCCCGAAAATTCATATCGGTCATGCGCTGTATGGTGATCCATATGTGCTGAACCGCTTTATCCACGAATTTGACATGATGAGTGACGATCAAATGAGACAAGCGTTATTTGCTGCCATTGAGTCGCATGATTTGTTGTCTGAACAGATGAAAAGAGAGGAGGAGACGCTTGCCAATGAAGAAAAAAGTCTTGTTTTGCGCAACGGTTGATTATCATTTTAAGGCATTCCACCTTCCGTACTTCCGGTGGTTTCAGGAACAAGGATGGGAAGTGCACACAGCGGCAAATGGTCAGCTGGAGCTGCCGCATGTGGATCAAGCTCATTCTATTCCGATTCAGCGCTCCCCTTTTCATTTGCGCAACCGGCTTGCGTATGTGGCGCTGAAGAAGCTGCTAGAGAAAGAGCATTACGACTTGATCCATTGTCACACACCGATGGGAAGTGTCATTGGCAGGCTTGCAGCCAAAAGCACGCGCAAAAAAGGGACGAAGGTTCTTTACACGGCACATGGGTTTCACTTTTGGAAGGGGGCGCCGCTTCAAAACTGGCTGCTTTATTATCCAATTGAGAAATGGCTCGTTCAATATACAGACGCGCTCATCACCATTAATGGAGAAGACTATGAAAGAGCAGATCGTCTGTCAAAAGAGAAGGCATCTGTCCATTATGTTCCCGGCATGGGTGTGGATATGAAGCGGTTTGCACCTGTCGATGACAAAGAAAAGCAACGCCTTCGCACAGTATATGGATTTACCCCGCAAGATTTCATCGTGCTGTGTGCTGGTGAATTGAACGTCAATAAAAATCAAAGGATGCTCATCAAAGCATGTGCACAGCTGTATAGGAAAATACCGAATGTGAAGATCGTGTTTGCCGGGGAAGGGGCGAGCAGGCCGTTCTATGAAAAGCTGGTACGCCAGATGAATCTTGAGCAGCATGTCCAATTTGCTGGTTTTTGCAAACAAATCGAGGAATGGATGCATGTGAGTGATGTATGTGTGTCAACTAGCCTGAGAGAAGGGCTCGGCATGAACCTTCTTGAAGCGATGTCTGCTGAGAAGCCGGTCATTGCAACTGAAAATAGAGGGCACTGTGAGCTTATCAAACATGGAGTGAACGGCTTTTTAGTCAAACCGCTAGATGTGAATGGTTTAGCTGATTATTTGCAGCAGCTTTATCACCAAAAGGACCAGCTGCACCTCATGGGAAAAGCGGGGCGTTCCATGGTTCATGCATTTGCACAGGAGCAGACGGTGAGTGCCATGGAAGGGATTTATACAACCTATATGGGTCATGCAGAGAAGGTGATGCAGCATGCGTAAGCCGAAGGTGTCTATCATCATGGGCGTCTACAATTGCCAAGAGACAGTAGAAGAAAGCATTGAATCGATTCTTCATCAAACCTATAAAAACTGGGAGCTCATCATATGTGATGACGCATCAACAGATGGGACCTATGAGAAAGTACTGCCTTATACAAAGCATGATCCTGAAAGAATTCGCCTCATCCGAAATAAACACAACCTAAGACTTGCCGCCAGTCTGAATCGCTGTCTAGCTGAAGCGAGTGGAGAATTGATCGCCAGACAGGATGGTGATGATCTATCGGCATCGACACGTTTAGAAAAACAGGTTTATTTCCTCGAAACACATCTTGAATATGATGTGGTCGGTACGGCGATGACGGTTTTTGATGAGTCTGGAACGAAGGGCGTACGTGCACTTGCCTCAGAACCTAATCGAAAGGTGCTGGCAAGAGGAACTCCTTTTTGTCACGGGACCATTATGATGAGAGCTTCTGCATACAAGGCTTTAAATGGATATCGTTCTGTGAAAACAACAAGGCGTATGGAAGATATCGATCTTTGGATTCGCTTTTTTGCTGCTGGAAGGAAAGGCTTTAACTTGCAAGAGCCGTTATACCTTGTGAGAGAGGATGAAGCGGCCTTTCAGCGCCGAAAGTTCCGATATTCCATGGATAATGCCTGGCTCGTTTTAAAAGCATGCTGGCTATTAAAGTTGTCGCCGTTTGATTATTTATTTGCTCTCAAGCCGGTGATCCGGGCCTGTTTGTCACCGAAGACCATGAGGCTTTATCATCAGCGGAAGCTGGAGGTGTCTATGTTGAAAAGGAGGACGATTCGGGATGAGTGAGCCAAAGCGTGTACTCCATATTGTGGGCGGGATGAACCGCGGCGGAGCAGAAACGATGATCATGAACATCTATCGTGCACTCGACAGAAATGTCCTTCAATTTGATTTCATGACCCACCGACAGGACGTCTGTGATTATGATGAGGAAATTCGTCGGCTCGGGGGACGCATCTTTTACGTCCCAAGTATTGGGGCGTCTTCTCCTTTGGCTTTTGTGAAAACATTGGCGAAGACGATGAAGCGAACAGGACCTTATCAGGCAGTGCATGCACATACGGATTTTCAAACAGGTTTTTCCGCACTTGCTGCTAAACTTGCGGGCGTTAAGGTGCGCATTTGTCATTCACATAATACGGCTTGGAAACAGTCTTCAACCTGGCTTGACCACTTGATGCTCAAAGGGTTTCGTCAGCTGATCTTTGCCTTTTCTACACAGCTCGTCGCATGTGGCGAAGATGCCGGTGTTTTTTTATTCGGGCAGAAAAAAATGAAAAATGGACGAGTTGAGGTTTTGCCAAATGGGATTGATTTGAACCTTTTCTTTCAGCCTGGGCCAGACGAAAAGGTGGAGATGAAAAAGCAGCTTCATCTTCATGAAAAGAAACTGGTCATTGGTCATATTGGGCGATTTCATGAGCAAAAAAATCATGTTTTTTTCATTGAGCTGGCACAAGCATTAAAGAAGCAGGGGGTCTCTTTTCAGCTTGTCCTCGTAGGAGATGGACCGCTGAGACAAGTGGTCGAATCGTATGCGAAAAAAGCAGGATTAATGGAGGACATTGTCTTTACCGGGGTCGTATCGGACGTTCCGCAGTATATGAGAGCATTTGATGTGTTTGTGATGCCTTCCTTGTTTGAAGGTCTTCCGCTTGTATTAGTGGAAGCACAGGCATCTGGATTGCCTTGTGTGATCTCAGATCACATTACAGAGGAAGTTGATCTAGGCTGCGGACTCGTTAAACGGAAATCACTGCGCGATTCAGCACATGAGTGGATGAAAGCGATTCTTGGAGCGTATCATGCAGAACCTCCTCTTCAAGAGACCATTACTTCTCAGCTTGGCCAAAGAGGATTTGATGTGAAACAGAACATCACACGTGTGATGAATGTATATGGATTGTAAGGAAGGATTGGAAGATGGCGGTATATTTGGTGAACATGATCATGGTCTATTTATGGTCGAGCTTTGCTGCATTTTACGGCAGGCGTGATGATACCATTCAAAGCGGATGGCGGCCTAACAAGCTTCTGGTGTTTTTTCCGTTTTTATTTCTTTGTATCGTAGCTGGTATTCGGTACAAAGTGGGAACCGATTTTGTGACCTATGGACAGATGTATGAGTTCTCCGTTAACTATGAAAAGCCTTGGCATATATTTGGATTCGGTGTGGACAAAGCCGCAACCGATCCGGGGTTTACGTTCATCTTATGGATGCTCAATCAACTATCACATGAGCCCCAAATGATGTATATCTCGGTCGGGGTCATCACCTATTTTTTTATTATCAAGACGCTGGTGCGATATGGACGGCCCTTTGAGCTCAGTATGCTGCTTTTTCTCGGCACCTTTCATTATTACGCTTCATTTAATGGGATGCGTCAGTATATGGTGGCTGCGGTTCTTTTTTATGCCATCCGGCTCGTTATCAATGGTGAATGGAAATTGTATTTTCCGCTCGTTCTTGTGTGTTCGTTGTTTCATTCATCGGCTCTCATCATGATTCCAGTTTATTTTATTGTGAGAACAAAGGCTTGGTCATGGATGATGCTTGTCTTATGCATGATTTTCTTAGGCTTAACCGCTCTGTATGACCGTTTTATCTCCGTGTTTGTGGTGATGCTGCAAGGGAGTTCTTATGGTC
Source organism: Bacillus sp. A015 (assembly GCF_053851875.1). Lineage (NCBI taxonomy): Bacteria > Bacillati > Bacillota > Bacilli > Caryophanales > Bacillaceae > Bacillus > Bacillus sp. A015. The sequence continues at coordinate 78,538 of NZ_JBSPZB010000010.1, read as the reverse complement.
ATTATGAGGAATGGCTCACAACGAATACGAATGGGATGAATGTGACAAAAATCGGTGTATTGATTCTGCCGCTCCTGCTTGCTTTCTTTTATCGAAAACGACTTCGTGAGCTGACACCTGAGAGTGATTACATTGTGAATTTTTGCTTGCTCGGTTTCTTGTTTGGCATTCTTGCAACAAAGGATGTCATTTATGCAAGGTTTCATATTTATTTTGGTTTATATCAGCTCATTTTACTGCCATATTTCACACGCATTTTTGATCAGCGGTCTAATGTCTTTATGTATGTAGGGATCGCTGTTTGCTATATTTTGTACAGCATCATGCTGATGCCGTTCGATTCTTCTGTTTTACCGTATAGAACGATTTTTACAAAGTAGATTTGAAGAAAGGTGGGGCATGCTGTAATGCCAACTATCAGTCTATTGGTCGCAGTCTACAATACGAGTCAATATGTGGAGCAATGCCTTCAATCGATTGCAGATCAAAGCTTTTCAGATATAGAGGTCATTCTCGTCAATGATGGATCTACAGATCACAGCGGAGCATTGCTTGAAGCGTTTGCTGAGCGTGATGAGCGTTTTCGGGTGATTCATCAAACCAATCAAGGGCTAGGAGCTGTGAGAAACCGGGGCATAGAAGAAGCAAGAGGGACGTATTTCGCCTTTGTTGATTCAGACGATATTCTCGCTCCTCATTACTGTGAAGCCTTATATGAAAAAGCCGAAATGACTGGGGCAGATCTTGTTGTAAGTGAGTATTGGATTCAATTTGAACAATCAAAACGAACAATACCAACGACTCTTTTAGCCCATCGATCAGCCGATAAAACGAGTTTAATAGAAGCAATATTACATGGAGACATTACTGGTTTCTCATGGAATAAGCTGTATCGGCGTTCTTTTATCGAAGAACACCACATCCGTTTTCCGCTTCGGGGTGAGCTTGAGAACATTGAAGATCAGTATGTGACGCTGCGCTGTTTTTCTTTATCACGTGTCATTGCCTTTGTTCATGAGCCTCTCTATTATTACCGGGTTCATCTGTCATCGATTGTGCAGCGATACCAAAAGCAGTATTTTCAGCATGGACTGACCTTTTATCATGCACAGCGCTTGTTTTTAAAAGAGTATGATGAACTGCCTCCGTATGAGAAGGCCTTAGATTTTTTTATGGTCAATCATACGCTTCACTGTATGCTCAATGAATGGAAAAGCCAGAATTCCCTCTCCTTCCAGGAAAAGCTTGATCACATACGGGAAATGGTGACACACGAGGCTTTTCAGCATGCAGTCAAACGAGTGGAGCGATCGAAGCTCACCGTTCGAAAACGAATGATTTTATATCTTGCCAGGTGTCAGTGGGTTTATCCGCTCTCTGCCGCCGCTTCAAGCTATCAAAAATGGATTGAATATCAAACAAGGAAATAGGGGTGATGAGATTGACATTACAGCAATTGAAGGCACACGCCGCAGAGTGGCTGCTCTTAAAGGTCAAATATCCGCTTGAGTATAGGCTGAGCCGCCGCAAGCTGCCAGAGATGAGCCATCAGAAAAAAATCATTCTCACGCTGCTGCCAGCACATGATAATTTGGGGGACCATGCCATTGCCTATGCGAGCTATTGTTTTTTAAAGAAGTACTTTCCAGCCTATGAAATCATTGAAGTGGATATGAGAGAGATGTATCGCCTCGCACGCCCGCTAAAGCGAATGCGGCACCCGGAGGACATCATCTGTATCATTGGTGGGGGTAATATGGGTGATTTATACCGGTATGAAGAATGGACAAGGCAATTTATTATGAACACCTTCAAGTCCTATCCCGTGATTCAGCTGCCCGCTACTGTTCATTTCACAGAAACAAAAAGAGGGAAAAGAGAAGAACGGCGCGCCATTCAAACGTACAAACGTCACCCGAGACTGCTCCTTATGGCAAGAGATCAAACAACCTATGAATGGATGAAGCAGCATTTTCCTGATAAAGATGTGTGGAAACAGCCTGATATGGTGCTGACATTAGACGAATCATCAAAGGATCAAAAGCGTGAAGGGGTTCTGCTTTGTCTGCGAGAGGATAAGGAAGCGTATCTCACCCAAAAGGAGCGGCAGCAACTACAGCAGCATGTCAAAGAGACGTATGATCAAGTTGGTTTCATCACGACGACAATTGGCAAACGAGTCGATCGAACAACTCGCAAAGAGGAATTATCAGCCTTGTGGACCGAGTTAAGACAAGCGCAAGTCGTCGTGACAGATCGGCTGCATGGCATGATCTTTTGTGCGATTACAAATACACCATGTGTTGTCCTCAGGTCGTTTGATCATAAGGTGATGGAAGGGTATGAATGGGTGTCGCATCTTCCGTTTGTAACCCTTTTAAAAGAACCAAATGAGACAGCTGTGAAAGAGGCGATGATTCAGCTTATAAAAACAGGCGATCAAAAGGGAGAGGAAGCTGGATGAAGGCCCTTAGACGCTGCGTGACAACACAATGAATCGTGCGTTTCTTTACAATGTCAGTGCGAACTTAATGACGTTTGTCTTGATGATGCTCATGTCTGTTTGTTTAACGCCTTACATTGTTCATACGCTTGGAGTAGAAGCATTTGGCTTAATTCATCTTACGCAAAATATGATCAACTATTTATCAGTCATTACGGCTTCATTAAGTGCTGTTGTTGTGCGTTTTTTTTCTGTGGCGGCTCATAAGGGAGAGATGGAAAAGGCGCAGCGCTTTCTCGCTTCCTATTTCGTCAGTTCGATTTTTTTATCAATCAGTCTCTTTTTGCTTTGCCTTTTATTGTCTCAGCAGCTGGTTGATTGGCTTCATGTACCTGTTCATCTCGTAAAAGACACACAGATCGCCTTTGTTTTAGGGGGTCTTTTATTTATGCTCAATTTCGTCATGTCCGGTATTGGGGCTGCGCCGTTTTATGCGAACAAGTTATATGTATCAAGTGCTGGGCTGGCCATTCAGATGTTTTGCAGGGCGCTTGTCATTGTGATGTTGTTTACATTGACGACCCCAGCCATTTGGCATATACCGCTTGCGGCCGTCATTGGGAGCTTAGCGGCTATGGGGATCGGCATCTATTATTTTAAGAAACTCATTCCTTGGTTTTCGTTTAAGTGGCGGCATGTCTCTTTCTCTTCTAGTCTCACTCTTGTTCGATCAGGGGTATGGCATTCACTTGAGCAAATGGGGATTTTGTTGTTTTTACAAATTGATTTATTGATGACCAACTTGCTGATTGGTGCGGAAGCGACTGGCCAGTATGCCGCCATTTTACAATTCCCATTATTATTGCGCACGCTTGCAGGGACACTTGCGGTTGTGTTTGCGCCAACGATTACGAGGTTCTATTCGAATCAGGACAAAGAGGGACTCATTCAATATGCCGCCAACGCCATTAAGTGGAGTGGTTTATTTGTTGCGTTCCCAGCCGCACTCCTAGGAGGTCTTGCCGGCCCGCTTATGCTTCTATGGCTTGGACCAGCCTTTGAGGAGCTGAAATGGCTCCTCATGATTCATGCTGCTTATTTAGGTTTGACGTTGATGTTTTTACCACTGACATATGTGCCGACCGCTTTTAATCGATTGAAAGTTCCAGCGGTGGTCACGCTCATATTAGGTGTATCCAACGTGCTTTTTGCCTATGGATTGACTCATATGCTTCAGCTTGGTTTATACGGCATTGCATCAGCAGGAGCGTTTGTTTTATTGATGAAAAATATCGTGTTTCTGCCATTTTATACAGCCGCCATCACGAATCAGAAACGCACCATCTTTTACAAACATACGATGGTTCCACTTGCAGGAGCGCTCATGATTTGGGGCATCTGTGCAGGGATTCAGGCAATTTATGACGTGACCTCATGGTGGGAGCTATTTTGTATCAGTGGGTTTTGTTTCATTCTCTATATGGGTTACTTGTATCAATTTGCAGGAACAAAACGAGAGCGGAAGCAGCTGGTGCGTAAGGTAAAACAAGCGGTCTCCCGCTAGTGAGAAAAGAGGGTTTAATGATGAAAAGAATGATAGATGTGATGGTGTCATTGACGCTGCTCATCGCAGGCAGCCTTCTGTTTCTTCTGATTTATGGGCTTATTCGGTGGAAAATTGGGACGCCTGTGTTGTTTCGGCAGAAGCGGCCTGGTCTGTATGGCCGGCCATTTATGCTGTATAAATTTCGGACAATGACCGATGAACGCGACGAACATGGCGTACTGCTACCAGATCATCTTCGATTAACAAAAACCGGCGCCTTGATTCGCAAGCTCAGTCTCGATGAATTGCCGCAGCTAGTCAATGTGCTGAAAGGAGAGCTCAGTCTCGTTGGGCCAAGACCCCTTTTGATGGAGTATTTACCAATGTATACAGAGCAGCAAGCAAGGCGTCATCTTGTGAAGCCTGGCATCACTGGATGGGCACAGGTGAATGGAAGGAACACGATCTCCTGGGAGGAGAAATTCACCTATGACCTCTGGTATGTCGAGCATCAATCGTTTTGGCTTGATATGAAAATTTTATGGATGACCTTGCTGAAAGTGATCAAAACAGAGGGGGTGCAGCAGCCGCATCATGCCACAGCTGAAAAATTCAAAGGAACCGATACGTAAAGAGCAAACCATTGGTGTAATTGGGGCTGGCGGGCATAGTAAAGTCATTCAGGACTTGATTTTTGCGCATCCTGATTACTCATTGTGTGCCGTATTAGACGATCAATTTGAAGAGGCTGCCACTCAAAATGGCATTCTGTATGGACCGATCTCCATGAGTCAGCAGCTGAGAGAGAAAATACCTCATACGAAATGGCTGATTGCCATTGGACAAAATGAGATCCGACAGATGGTAAAGGAACGTTTGACGTTTGAAAACATGGCGTTTGCCACACTCATTCATCCAGAGGCGGTCATTAGCCCATCAGCTGCGATCGGAAGGGGAACTGTGGTGATGGCAAGGGCTGTTGTTCAAGCAGATGCAGTCGTCGGTGAACATGCGATTATCAACACAGGGGCTATCGTAGAGCACGATTGCTTACTCGAATCGTTTGTGCACCTTTCACCAGGAGCAGTCCTTACTGGCTGTGTTTCCACGCGTGAGGGTGCCCATATTGGGGCAGGTGCCGTTGTGACACCCGGTACATCGATTGGAAGCTGGACAGTCATTGGCGCAGGAGCGGCCGTGACCAGAGATATACAGGATCAGAAGGTCGCTGTAGGAGTTCCTGCAATTGAGATCAAAGATCGGAGAGAAGGTGGGAAATCATGAAAGAAAGAAAGCGAATCTACTTATCTCCTCCTCATATGAGCGGAAAGGAGTATATGAAAATAGAGGAAGCGTTCAAGAGCAATTGGATTGCGCCGCTGGGACCTCTTGTGAATGAATTTGAGCAAGTGGTCGCAGGCTATGCAGGGGTGAAGGGGGGAGCGGCTTTATCTTCAGGGACAGCAGCGATTCACCTCGCCTTAAAGCTTATTGGCGTTCAAAAAGGGGACGTTGTCTTTTGCTCCACCCTCACATTTGTTGCAAGTGCAAACCCTATTTTATATGAACAAGCCACGCCCGTTTTTATTGATTCTGAAAGGGAGACATGGAATATGTGCCCGCTTGCTTTAGAGAAAGCCTTTGTCGAAGCAAAACGTCTTGGAAAAACCCCCCGCGCGGTCATTGTCGTTCATTTATACGGACAAAGCGCGAAAATGGACGACATCGTGGCATTGTGTGAAGCGTATGATGTGCCGATCATTGAAGATGCGGCTGAATCGTTAGGCGCTCTGTATAAAGGAAGAAAAAGCGGCTCAATGGGCAGGTTTGGCGTCTATTCTTTTAATGGAAATAAAATCATTACAACATCTGGGGGCGGAATGCTTGTGAGTGATGATGAAGCTGCGATCGAACGCTGCCGCTTTCTAGCTTCACAGGCAAGAGAGCGAGCCATGCATTATGAGCATCAAGAGATGGGGTACAACTACCGCATGAGCAACCTGCTAGCAGGTGTCGGGATTGCCCAGATGGAAGTATTGGACGAGCGTGTTGAACAAAAGCGCCGCATTTTCCAGCGTTATCAGGACGCGTTATCCGAAGTAGAAGGTCTTCATTTTATGCCAGAATATCAAGAAACCAAGTCCAACCGCTGGCTAACGACATTGACCATTGATCGTGATGCGCCGATTTCTCCAGTAGACATCATGGCTGCGTTAGAAAAAGAACAGATCGAAGCTCGGCGTGTATGGAAGCCGCTGCATCAGCAGCCGCTCTTTCGTGATTATCCATTTTATACAGCCGCCAAAGGGACCCCTGAATCCGAGTTATTATTTGAGACGGGTCTTTGTCTGCCATCTGGAACAAGCATGACAGAAGTAGAACAGGAGCGTATCATTGACACACTGCGTGACGTCCTGCGAGAAAAAACATCCACCTCTTCACAGGCTGCTCGTTCATAAGCAGCCTGCCTCTCTTTTTATTAAATTCATCAATTTATAGAATATAAAGGAAATTGTATTGTTATATCGTTTCAAATATGATCTTGACAACGGTGTGCTTCCTCCTTAAAATGAAAATGATTATCAACATCAATTAGGAGGAGCAACTTATGTCTATTTGGAATAATTTTCCGAAAATTAAAATAAATACAGTATTTACATTCCTACTGATCTTCTTACTAGTAGGCTGCTCTCAAGCAAACAATGGAGCAGGTGGAAAGAAGGATCATCCTGACATGATCACAATGGCATGGCCGAGAGATATTGGCGAAATGAATCCGCACGTATACAACCCATCACAATTGTTTGCGCAATCAATGATTTATGAGCCATTGGTCAGCTACCAAAAGAATGGTAAGCTAAAACCTGAATTAGCGAAATCATGGGATGTTTCAAAGGATGGCAAGGTGTATACGTTCCATCTAAGAGACAATGTGACATTCTCAGATGGATCTGATTTTAACGCGGGCATTGTCAAAAAGAACTTTGATACGATTTTAAAAAACAAAGATGTACATAGCTGGTTAGGTGTTATTAAAAAAATCAAAAAGACAGAAGCAGTAGACAAGAAAACATTTAAACTCACATTAACAGAGCCTTATTATCCAACTGTTCAAGAATTAGCAGTCGTCCGTCCGGTTCGTTTCTTAGGCGAAGCAGGCTTTCCTAAAAACGGAGATACGTCAAAAGGAATCGAAAAACCAGTGGGCACAGGCCCTTGGGTATTAAAAACGTATAAAAAAGATGACTATGCGATTTTTGAACGAAATGATCATTATTGGGGAGAGAAACCAAAGGTCAAGGAAATCAAGGTGAAGGTCATCCCAGATGCTGAAACGAGAGTGATGGCATTTGAAAAAGGCGATGTGGATTTACTTTATGGAGAAGGAACGATCAGCCTTGATGCCTATAAACAACTAGAGGCGAGCGGCAAGTATGAAACGAACATGTCAGAGCCTGTTGCAACGAGACAGCTTGTGATGAATACAAAAGTGGATCAGTTGTCAGATGAAAAAGTGCGTCATGCTCTTCAGTATGCCATCAATAAGAAGGCAATGGTAGAAGGTGTAACCTCTGGCTTAGAGGACGAAGCAGATCACATTTTGCCGACAAACATGCCCTATACGTCCAATATTAAGGTGAAGTCTTTCCAATATGATGTGGACAAAGCAAAAGCATTGCTAGATGAAGCGGGCTGGACACTTCCAAAAGGGAAATCCGTTCGTGAAAAGGATGGAAAAGCGCTTGAATTTAGTATGATGTATGATTCAGCAGAATCGATTCAAAAAGCGATGGCTGAGACGCTGCAGGCAGAATGGGCAGCCATTGGCGTTGGCGTCAAACTTGAAGGCGTAGAGCTTGCGACGCAGGTTCAACGCTTTAAAGCCAACAAATTTGATATGAACTTCTTTAGCAACTACGGAGCGCCGTATGATCCGCATACATTTATGAACGTTGTCTCATCAGATGGTTATGGCTTCAAAGAAACCATCTCAGCGTATCCAAATAAGGAAAAGCTGATCAGAGAAATGAAAGAAATTCCGTCAACAACAAATGAAAACAAACGCAAAGCTCTTTATTCGTCGGTCTTATCTTCTTTGCAAGATCAAGGGGCGATTGTGCCAATCTCTTATTTTAAAAAGACAGCCGTTTATCAAAAAGATGTGAAGGACTTTGAGTTCCCTGCGAATCGAGATGAACATCCTTTCACAGGCATCAAGCTCAAGTAATAGAAGGAAGGTAAGGAAATGGGCCGCTATATCATCAAACGAATGCTTTCAATCATCCCTGTATTTCTATTAGCCACACTTTTCACAACTGGTATGATTCACCTTTCGCCAGTTGATCCGGCTGAGGCATATTTAGCAGCGGCTCATATTCAGCCTAATGATGAAATATTAGCGCAAAAAAGAAGTGAATTTGGCTTAGATGAACCGTTTTATATGCAGTATCTTCATACCATTGAAAAAGTCATTCGCCTTGATTTTGGCCGGTCGTATATGTCGAATCAGCCTGTGCTCGATGAGGTCATCTATAGAATACCGGTGACCATTCAATTGGCGTTCACCAGTCTGCTGCTCGCTATTTGTGTCAGCATTCCGTTAGGCTTTTTCAGCGGCATGAGAAAAAATGGCGTCGTTGATCATATGAGCCGGCTCATTTCTTTCTTAGGAGCATCTATCCCGACATTTGTCTTGGGGTATTTGCTCATCTTCTTTTTTTCCGTGAAGCTCGATCTCTTACCGGTTGAAGGTGTTGGGACGTGGGAGCATCTCATCCTGCCATCAATCACACTGGCAGTGCCTTTAATTGCGATGTATACGAGGTTATTACGGTCAAGTGTGAGTGAGGCGCTTCAAGAGCCATTCGTTCAATATGCGAGAATCAGAGGATTAAAGGAACAGTCGATCATGTTCAAGCATGTATTCAGAATCGCGATTTCGCCGATGCTGACAGGACTTGGTGTGAATCTTGGCAAGCTGCTGACAGGAACCATTATTGTCGAGGCGGTTTTTTCATGGCCGGGGTTTGGACGCTTTTTTATTGAAGCGATCTTTAACCGGGATCTGCCAGTCATTCAATTCTATGTGTTGATGGCAGCATGTATCTTTATTTTGAGCAGTTTGATTGTTGACCTGCTTCAGCTGATCATTGACCCCCGTATTTCTAGAAAGGAAGGCCGCCAGCAATGATGACAAAAGTACAACATTTCTTCTATCATCAAAAGATGATCTCGATCTGCGTTTTGCTGCTCGGTCTCCTCCTGATTGTGACAGTATGTGCACCATGGATCGCTCCACATGATCCGTCGGCTGTCAATCTTGCCATGAAGCTAAAGGGCTCTTCGTGGGAGTATCCTCTTGGGACAGATCAATTAGGACGATGCAATTTATCTCGTATTTTATATGGTGCGCGTATTTCGTTAGGCTGTGCATTATTAATCTTTCTCTCTTCTTTATTGATTGGATTAATCGTTGGTTTGTTTTCTGGGTATCAAGGCGGCTGGATCGATCACGTCTTAATGAGAATTTGCGACGGGGTCATGGCTTTCCCGAACTTGGTGCTGATCCTTGGGCTAGTGGGCATCTTTGGTCCGGGGCTTTCTCAAGTAGTGCTTGCCTTGATGCTTGTGCAATGGGTGTATTACGCCCGCGTCTTTCGAGGGATGGTGCTCAGTTTAAAAGAACAGAATTTTATTGCAGCTGCGAAGATCAGTGGAACTTCACACTGGAACATCATGAGAAAGCATATGATTCCCAATGTTCTACCGCCTTTAGCAGTGATTGGCACACTCGAAATGGGCTGGGCGATTATGGACATTTCTGCGATGTCTTTTCTCGGCTTGGGGGTTCAGCCTCCTATGCCTGAATGGGGAGCGATGATCCATGAAGGGAAGTCGTACATTCAAACAAATCCTCAACTGATGCTTTACCCAGGTCTTGTAATCATGGCTGTGGTGGTTCTGTTTAATTTACTGGGAGAAGCCCTTTCAGAGAAATATGGCATCAAACGTCGTGTTTAAAGGAATGAGCAATTTGGAAGAGTCCATTTTACAAATAGACAACCTGCATGTGCATACGAAAACGTCTCAAGGGACAATCCCTCTTATTCAGGACGTATCGTTTGAAGTAGGGCGCGGTCAAATCGTTGGATTAATTGGTGAGAGCGGCTGCGGGAAAACGGTGACAAGTATGTCGATCTTAAACATGCTCGACCGGAAAACAACTGAAGTCACTGGCAGTATCACATTGCAGGGACGGGAATTGATCGGTGTGAGTGAAAAGGATATGCGCTCTATTCGAGGCAAAGACATCTCGTATATTATGCAAAATCCAATGAACAGTTTTACGCCGGTATGGACGATCGGTCATCAGCTGATTGAAACCATTCGCCGGCATACAGCTGTCAGTAAAAGGCAGGCACGGGCGCAGGTGATCGATGCGTTAGCGCAAATGAATCTGCCTCAACCAGACCAACTGCTAAACAAGTATCCCTTTGAATTAAGCGGCGGCATGCTGCAGCGTGTCATGATTGCCATGGCTGCCTGTATGCATCCGCCTCTCATCATTGCAGATGAACCAACAACCGCTTTAGATGTACACAATCAGAAGCTGGTGCTCCAGCATCTGAACCAAATTCGTCATGACTATGGAACGGCCATTTTACTGATTACCCATGATCTTGGTGTCATTGCAGAAATGGCAGATCAGGTTGTGGTCATGAGAAAAGGAGAAATTGTTGAAAAGGCAGAAGTTCTTGAGCTTTTTGAAAATCCAAAGCATGATTATACAAAGAAACTATTAGCAGCTCGTCCATCCATTCCAGCTGTTTGCCCGATTTGAGGTGAGAAGGCCCTTGCATTTATTAGAAGTGAAAGCAGTCAGTCATGCATACAACAGCCGATCGTTTCTTATGAGAAAAAAAGACGCAGCTCCTGTCCTGAAAAGCGTCCATTTGACCATTGAAGAAGGTACTTGCCTTGGGTTACTAGGGCAAAGTGGCGCAGGGAAAAGTACACTTGGCAACATCATACTTGGACTAGAGAAGCCGAGTGCCGGTCAGGTTCTTTTTGAAGGTCAGGATGTATACCGCGCAGATCAGCGAACACGTAAACACTTTCGCCGGCATGTGCAAGCGGTGTTTCAAGATTCATATTCGGCCATGAATCCAAGGTGGACAGTCGAACAAATTTTATCTGAGCCGCTTGAAAACTATGAAACACTGACCCGTAAAGAACGCAAGAAAGTGCTGATCCACTGGCTGGAAAGAGTGGGACTCAGTGAAAAGGATTTGTCTAAGTATCCGCATCAATTCAGTGGCGGACAGCTGCAAAGGATCAACATCGCAAGAGCATTATTGCTACAGCCAAAGCTGATTGTGCTCGATGAATCCGTCAGCAGCTTAGATATGGTCACACAGGCTGTCATTTTAGATTTATTAGTAGAATTAAAGAAAGAGCTGGGACTGGCTTACTTATTTATTACACATGATATGACAGCAGCCTATCACTTAAGTGATCAATTGGCGATTCTTGATCAAGGAGAGCTTGTCGCCCAATTTCAATCAAAGGATGATTTCTTTTTATCAGAAAAGGAAGCTATTCTGAAAATGAGAGATGCGATGCTCGCAGACCATCCTTTGTCACGAACGATTGGCAGACCGGTTCGTTCAATTTGATTCATTCAATCAACGCCTCTTTTAGGAGAGGCTATTTTTCATGAAAGGCAGGTGGTATCGTGAACCATCGAGCGTATTTAGCTCTAGCCATTCCTTTAACAATTTCAACGATGACCACTCCATTACTCGGTGCTGTCGATACAGCAGTTGTCGGTCAGCTCGCCAATCCCGCTTATATTGGAGGCGTCGCAGTCGGCAGTCTCATTTTCAGTACATTATATTGGCTGTTTGGTTTTTTGCGGGTGAGTACATCTGCCTTTGCCGCCCAGGCAAATGGAGCACAGAGCGAGGAGCAGAGCGTTCTTGCTTTTCTAAGGCCTTTTTTGGTCGCCATCATGGTCGGGCTTTGTTTTATTGCCCTCCAGTGGCCCATTATTCAATCCGCTTTTTTGGTGATCTCTCCTGCTGCTGATGTCCGTCAATTTGCAGCAGACTATTTTCATATTCGCATTTGGGGAGCGCCATTTACCTTGATGAATTATGTCATATTGGGCTGGCTGATGGGGATGGCAAAAATGAAAGAAGCCCTATCTTTACAAATTTTGATCAATGTCATGAATATGGCTCTCGCATTTCTGCTTGTTCATGTGTTTTCCTTTGCAGTGAAAGGTGTGGCGGCTGCAACATTGATTTCTGAATTAACCGCTTTTGTGCTAGGAACATGGATCATGATGAAGCATACGTCAAACGGGTTCCGGATGCCTTCTGTTAAGAAGATCATGGACACACAGGCAGTGCAGAAAATGTTTCATGTCAATAAAGATTTGTTTATTCGGACGATCTGTCTGCTTGTGGTGATTAACATGTTCACTGCAAAAGGTGCTTCTTTTGGAACAGAGCTGCTTGCGGCTAATGCGATCTTATTTCAAATACACTACATCATGGCTTATTTGTTCGATGGTTTTGCCAATGCGTCCAGCATTCTTGTTGGCAGATCAGTTGGTGCAAATGACCGGACTCTCTATGAAAAAACATTGACCCTTTCAAGGCAGTGGGCACTTGTGATGGCGTGTGTCATTGCGGCGAGTTATTTTCTACTAAAAGAGCCGATTTTGAGCTTGTTTACGAATCTTCCTCAGCTGCTTGACGTCACATTGCGCTATGCAGATTGGCTTGTTCTTTATCCGTTTGCTGCTTGTTTTGGCTTGGTGATTTACGGTGTATTTACAGGTGCGACAGAAATTGCCCCTATCAGAAATTCGATGCTGTTTGCGATGATCTTGTTTGTGGTTGTCCAAGCAGCGGTCACGCCAATTTGGCACAATCATGGACTCTGGTTTGCCTTTATCATCTATACTGTAGGACGGTCTGGCTTTTTGATGATGTACAAATCAAAGCTGGATCAGAAACTATTCATACATGACAAACACCCTTTGCAATCGTGACAAAGGGTGCTCCTTTTCGTCCATTCATTCGCTTTCTTTTTTCACCTTTTGATAGGCTTCATCAAGATGCTGAATTCGCTTCAATACGACAGCATTTTTGGTCAGCTGGTCCTGAACAAGTGTAGAAACCACTGAGCGGTAGTATGCATTCATTGCATGAACCTTGTCTTCATTTTGATTCATGGCGATATGCTGTTTCAAGTTGTCAACAAAGTATGGAACGGAAAAAAGTTCAGACATGGCAATCACTCCTATTTCGTATATACGGTCCGTCAATCTTCATGTAAAATGATGAGAGGGAGGGGAGACAATGAGCCTTAAACTGCAACAAGAACAGGTATTAAAGCAGGTGCTCACACAAGAACTCAGGCAGGCCATTACACTGCTGCAATTGAATTGCACAGAGCTGGGCGAGTATCTTGACCAGTTAGCGCTTGAGAACCCTCTGATTGAGCGGAAAGACACGGACAGCTATCAACCAGTTTATCATAAAAGATCACGAGATCGAATGACAGAGCCGTATCGTACGCATCAAAAAGAAAGCCTGCAAATGGTTTTGAAAAGACAGGCAATTGATTTGACCTTAAGTGAAAGAAATGAAAGGATCTTTCACTTTATGATTGAGTCCATTGATTCAAATGGCTATCTAAATGAACCGGTTGATGCAATGGCCGCTGTTTTAGAGGTTTCGGCGGAAGAAGTAGAAGCCGTTCTTCACCAGCTTCAATCATTAGAGCCTGCCGGTATTGGCGCAAGATCATTGCAAGAGTGCATCCTGCTTCAGCTTAGAAGAAAAAAGGAGCGCTGGTATGAAGCTGAGCTGATCATCGAAGAGCATTTCTTTCTTTTTGCAAGAAAGGCCTGGAAGGAGATTGCGGCAAAAACAGGCATTTCAATGAAAACACTTCAAGCGATACAAGATGATGTCTCACTGCTTGAACCAAGACCAGGTCTTCATTTCTCATATGAAGAACAGCATGTGTATATAGAGCCCGATGTGTATATCACGGTGATGCAGGATCACATCACATTTGAGCTGAATCAGCGTGCTTTTCCTGACGTTGAGATGAATGAAGGTTATTTCGCTATGATCCAAGATCAAAAGCGGCATGAAGCATATGCGTATTTAAAGGAAAAAGAGCAGCAGTACAATTGGCTTGTCCAAGCGCTGAAGCAGAGAAAACAAACGATGACCCATGTCGTTCGTGAGATTATCTTACATCAGACTGATTTTTTCCTCACAGGGAAACATAAAATGAAACCGCTTACGATGAAGCGGATAGCAGATATATTGCAAGTGCATGAGTCGACAGTCAGCCGGACTGTCAAAGGGAAAATGGTGCAAACCCCTTATGGTTTAATGGAAATGAAGCAATTTTTCCAAGCAAAACTAGAAGGACATTCGCTAGAAGAGGCATCCAGCTACACAGTCAAGACGCACATCGCCGAGCTGATCCAAACGGAAAATAAGAAAAAACCGTATTCGGATCAGCAAATCATGACTCAGCTTCTGCAAACCTTCGGCATCCGCGTCTCACGCAGAACCATTGCCAAATATCGTGAACAAATGAATCTTCCGTCATCCACGCTGCGGAAACGCTATGATTAAAAAGGAGCACATGCATTTTCTGGCATGTGCCGAACATGAACAAATTTATCAAGCCGTATTGCCAAACAGCCAGAGGAAGCAGAGAGAGCGATGCTCACACATTTGAAAAATGTAGAAAGACTACTGAGTGATGTGCTGCAAAAACCGGTAGGGCAGTCAGATACACAATAAGCTGTGCCCAATGAGGGCGCAGCTCCAGATTGTTGACAAAGGGCTAAAATGAACTTAATTTTAGCCCTTTGTCTTCTTTTCAGCGTGATAGAAAACCTTTGCAGTCTAGGAAGGACGAGTACCGGCGCGGAGCGAATTTGAGATTCGTGAGCACCGGCACGCAGGACTGACACCAAATGCGAGGGTTTGTCTACATGCTGAAGCTGTGCCGAATGAGGGCACAGCTCTATTATTGACGAGAAATATGTAGCTTTTTCATTCGATATTGCAGACTTTGCCTGCTCATGCCCAAAACCTTTGCAGTCTGTGAAATATTGTCGTCCATTTTTTCTAAGTAATGGACGATGTATTGTTTTTCAAATCGCTCCATTTGGGTTTGAAAATCAGGCGTATGCTCTGGACTTGTGTAGACATATGTGTCAGCTGCCGCTGTTTTCTGCAATGGCTTCGCCTGCAATTGTGCAGCAGGACGACCTTCCCCATGCTTGAACCTGAAATGATAGGGAAGGTGATGCAAGCTTAAATATACTTCATCCATCATCATATTCATCCCAGCCTCAATCACATGCTCCAGCTCTCTTACATTCCCTGGCCAATCATAGGCTTGAAAAAGGGCAAGCACCTCTTCGTCAGCCGCCTTCACATTCATTTGAAACAGCTCATTATATTTTTGAATAAAATGACTGACAAACGTAGGAATGTCTTCTTTTCGCTCAGAAAGTGGCGGGATAAATAAGGTGACAATGCCTAATCGATAAAATAAATCCTTTCGCATGCGTCCACCTGCGATCGCATCCACCGGGTCCTCATTCATATTAGCAATAACTCTCACATCAACGGCGATTTCTTTTGTGCTGCCTAACCTTCTCACGCTTTTCTCCTGCAATACGCGCAGTAGTTTCGCCTGAAGAGCAGGGTTTAAGGAATTGATCTCATCTAAAAGCAGTGTCCCTCCCTGTGCCTGTTCGAATAAACCGGGCTGATCCGTTGCACCTGTAAAAGCACCTTTTTGCGTACCGAAAAGCAGGCTTTCAATGAGGTTATCAGGCAGTGCCGCACAATTCTGGGTAATAAATGGTCCAGATGAACGGCTGCTGCCGTTATGAATGCTTTGAGCAAATAGTTCTTTTCCTGTCCCTGTTTCGCCAACAATGAGCACATAGGAAGAGGTGCGTGTAGCTCGTTTGGCATGCTCAATCACTTCTAAAAATGCCGGGCTTTTTCCAATGATTGAATCAAATGTAAAACGTGTGTTTCCTTTTTGCTTCATATTGTGGTGAATCAGCCGTTCCAGCTTGGTCACATCATTTGAAATTTCAACCGCGCCTTGAATGAGACCGTCTCGAACGAGCGGATAGGTATGGTTAATCGTTGTGATTTCTTTTCCGTTGTAATTATGATACGTCTGTTTAGCATGAACAGTTTGTTTCCCAGTACGCAGCGCTTGGACAAGCGTACTGTGCATCTCGTCTTGAAAGGCGAAGAAGTCGAGTACATTTTTATGGAGCACATCAGAACGTTTCAAAGATTCAATTTCCATCATTTTTTTATTATAAACAACAGTATTCCCATTCTCGTCAATGGCGTGGACCCCGACATCAATTAAATCGAGCATTTGTTTATACAAATCAATCTCATTTTCCAGCTTTGCGGTATGATGATCTTTTTTCACTTGCGCCACCTCCAGACCTTAACTCCATTTTACATGAAAAATTTTGCGGTTTCCTCTAAAAAAATTGGCATATGCAAAAATATTTTGCGTGAAAAATCTGCTCAAACCTAGTGATGAAGCGATCAGAAAGTTGGCACGATCCTTGCATAACATATGAGTGAAGATGAACCGAGTGAAAAGAAGCAAGCTTATAGAAGGAGGATTATACAATGACACAGACAAATGAATTGATTCAACAAACAGAGCAATACGGTGCTGCGAACTATCATCCACTGCCAATTGTGATTTCAGAGGCTGAGGGAGTATGGGTGACTGACCCTGAAGGCAATCGATACATGGATATGCTGAGTGCGTATTCCGCAGTGAACCAAGGACATCGCCATCCCCGCATTATTGATGCGCTCAAAAAACAGGCAGACCGCGTGACGCTCACCTCGAGGGCTTTTCATAATGATCAGCTTGGTCCTTGGTATGAGAAAATTTGTAAACTGACAAATAAAGACATGGCATTGCCGATGAATACAGGAGCGGAGGCTGTGGAGACGGCTGTAAAAGCAGCGAGACGCTGGGGATATGACATCAAAGGAATCAAAGGGAATCGGGCGGAAATCATTGCTTGTGTCGGAAATTTTCATGGCCGAACGATGACGGCTGTGTCTCTTTCTTCTGAAGCAGAATATCAAAGAGGTTTCGGGCCGATGCTTCCGGGAATCAAGCTCATTTCTTACGGAGATATTGAGGCGTTACGTGAAGCCATTACGCCACAAACAGCGGCTTTTCTCATTGAGCCGATTCAAGGTGAAGCGGGCATTGTCATGCCGCCAGAGGGCTTCTTGAAAGAAGCGAAGGCGCTATGTGAAAAGGAAAATGTGTTATTCATTGCAGATGAAATTCAAGTGGGATTAGCGCGGACAGGCAGGATGTTTGCTTGCGACTGGGAAGAAATTGAGCCTGATATGCTGATCCTCGGCAAGGCATTAGGCGGCGGAGTATTCCCGATTTCATGTGTCGTGGCAAACCGCGATATTTTAGGCGTGTTTAACCCCGGGTCTCATGGGTCTACCTTTGGCGGAAATCCTCTTGCGTGTGCGGTGTCGCTTGCTGCACTGGACGTCTTAATCGACGAGAAGCTTGCAGAGCGTTCCATGGAGCTTGGCCAATACTTAAAAGACAAACTGTCACGCATTCAAAGCCCTGTCATTAGGGAAGTACGCGGACGCGGACTATTTATTGGCATGGAGCTGACAGAGGCAGCTAGACCCTATTGTGAGAAACTCAAACAAGCAGGACTGTTATGTAAAGAAACCCATGAGACAGTGATCCGTTTTGCACCGCCGCTTACCATTTCAAAAGAAGATTTAGACTGGGCGATCGGTCATATTGAAGCATTGTTTCAAGCATAAATGTAAAAGGGAGAAGCCTGCACATTCTCCCTTTCTCTTTCAACGAGCGGCGAATTTTGTCAAAGGATGATGAATAGAAGAGTGAAAGTGGGGAAGCGGATTTGAAGCAAGATCAGCATAATGAACTAGAGCGTTCCATGAAAAGCAGACATCTCTTTATGATTGCCTTAGGCGGCGTCATCGGTACAGGTCTTTTCCTTGGGTCAGGACTCATTATCCACCAGGCAGGACCTGGAGGAGCCATTCTTTCGTTTATCATTGGCGGACTGTTAATGTATTTGGTGATGCTGTGTCTTGGTGAATTAGCAGTGGCAATGCCGACAGCCGGGTCCTTTCAAGAGTATGCGACCAAATATATTGGTCCGTCCACAGGCTTTATGATCGGCTGGCTTTATTGGTTTAGCTGGGCGTGTACGATTGGACTTGAGTTTACGTCGGCAGGTATTTTACTCCAAAGGTGGTTCCCAGATATCCCTGTTTGGCTTTGGTGTCTTGCATTTAGTGTGATTTTATTTGCCATTAATGCCATCTCAGCACGCAGCTTCGCTGAAACGGAGTTTTGGTTTTCGGCCATCAAGGTCGCTGCCATCTTATTGTTCATTATCATTGGAATTGGCGCAATTTTCGGAATGATTCATCTGAAAGACGGGGAACCAGCCCCTCTATTTCGTCATTTGACGGATCATGGCGGACTTTTTCCTAATGGTGTTTTTGCTATTTTATTAACCATGGTCACGGTCAATTTCTCCTTTCAAGGAACAGAGCTTGTAGGGATCGCAGCAGGAGAGAGTGAAAGCCCTGAAAAAACATTGCCTCGATCCATACGGAATATTATTTGGAGAACGATGGTCTTTTTCGTCTTATCTATTGCGGTTCTTGCCGCACTTCTTCCTTGGCAGGCAGCCGGCGCAGTCGACAGTCCGTTTGTTGTGGTGCTGGACAAGGTCGGCATACCATACGCCGCAGATATCATGAATTTTATTATCATCACAGCCGTCTTATCTGTAGCAAACTCTGGATTATATGCATCATCACGTATGCTATGGGCACTATCGAAAGACGGGAAAGGACCTAACTTCACAAAAAAATTGTCCAAGCGTAAAATTCCGATCAATGCACTATTGGTGACAATGGGCATATCCGCTCTATCTTTGCTCACAAGTGTTGTGGCACCAAAAACGGTGTATGTCTGGCTCATTTCGATTTCAGGTATGGTCCTTGTTGTTGTCTGGATGTCCATTTGTTTATCTCAGTATTTTTTTAGAAGACACTTCATAAAAGCGGGTGGAGATGTAAAGGATCTCGTCTTTCGTACACCGTTATATCCATTTGTGCCATTGGCAGGCTTTATCGCATTTGGCATCGTCCTCATCAGTTTATTCTTTATTGAGGATCAGCGAATTGGTCTTTATTGCGGTGTTCCGTTCATGGCCGTTTGCTACATCATTTATTATCTCAAAATCAAACCGAAGGAAGATGCAAAACGGTTTGCCGAAGAGGAAAGGCCGATATCTTAAGCAGGCTGATGCATCAGCCTGCACCTTTTTAATGACAAATTCATTATATATAAAAGAAAAATAAATATTTACATAGCAAGAAAGAACCTTGATGACAAGCAGGTTATCGGCGAAAATGTGTCTATTTTTTGTCTAAATGTGTTTGTAAGAGTTGAAAATGCAAGATGATCCTGTTAAAATAATTAAAGAAAGCAGGGATTGATTTTTTTTGGCTGTGGCGGGACGTTTTTTGTCACAGTGGGACGTTTTGAGTCCAGCGTGAAAAGAAAGGGTCGTTAGCCATGAATCGTTTATTGGAAGCTCAAAAAAAATTATTGCCAGATCTTCTCACAGTTATGCAAAAACGCTACGACATTTTGCAGTACATCAGGTTAGCTGAACCAATTGGCCGCAGAAGCCTTGCGACGAGTCTTGGGCTCAGTGAGCGCATCTTAAGGGCTGAAGTTCAGTTCTTAAAAGAACAAAACCTGCTGGATGTCAAAACGAGCGGTATGATGCTGACGAGTGAGGGTCATGCTTTGCTAGACATGCTTGAAGGAATGATGAAGGACGTTTTAGGTTTAACCTTTTTGGAAAATACATTAAAGAGAAAGTTAGGCCTAGAAGAAGTGATCATCGTTTCTGGTGACAGTGACGAATCCTCGTGGGTGAAGCAAGAAATGGGAAGAGCTGCTGTCCAATGTATGAAAAAAAGGTTTACAGGAAATAATATCGTCGCCGTCACTGGCGGAACGACGATGGAAGCCGTTGCCGAAATGATGACCCCTGATGCCAAAAATCGCGACATGATGTTTGTCCCTGCGAGAGGCGGTCTTGGGGAGAATGTGAAAAATCAGGCAAACACCATTTGTGCCCACATGGCTGAAAAAGCTTCCGGTACTTACAAGCTGCTGTTTGTTCCAGGGCAGCTGTCAGAAGGTGCTTACTCTTCGATTATCGAAGAGCCGTCAGTCAAAGAAGTGCTTCAAACGATTAAATCATCCACGATGCTCATTCATGGAATCGGTGAAGCAAAAACAATGGCGATGAGACGAAATACACCAGCTGAAGATTTAAAAAAGATTGATGAGCATGACGCAGTGACAGAGGCCTTTGGCTATTACTTTAATCGTGATGGTGAGGTCGTACACAAAGTTCACTCCGTCGGCATGCAGCTAGATGATCTAGAAAGCATTCCGCACATCATTGCTGTTGCAGGTGGATCATCAAAGGCCGGGGCCATTGAAGCTTATTTCAAAAAACCCCGCCGAACGGTTCTTGTCACAGACGAAGGAGCCGCAAAAGAGTTATTAAGGGAGTCAATTGATCCCTCAATATAAAACATTCTGTTACCTATAAAAGGAGGAAACATCATGGCAGTAAAAGTCGGTATTAACGGATTTGGACGTATTGGACGTAACGTATTTCGTGCAGCATTAAACAATCCTGAAGTGGAGGTAGTAGCGGTTAACGATCTAACAGACGCTAACATGCTTGCACACCTTTTACAATATGACTCTGTTCACGGAAAACTAGATGCAGAGGTTTCTGTAGACGGTACAAACTTAGTAGTGAACGGTAAAACAATCGAAGTATCAGCTGAGCGTGACCCTGCAAAATTAAGCTGGGGTAAACAAGGCGTAGAAATCGTTGTTGAATCTACTGGGTTCTTCACTAAGCGTGCAGACGCTGCAAAACACTTAGAAGCTGGCGCTAAAAAAGTCATCATCTCTGCTCCTGCTAACGAAGAAGATATCACAATCGTTATGGGTGTAAACGAAGACAAATACGATGCAGCTAGCCACGATGTCATCTCTAATGCATCTTGTACGACTAACTGCTTAGCTCCATTTGCAAAAGTACTTAACGATAAATTTGGTATTAAACGCGGTATGATGACAACTGTTCACTCATACACAAATGACCAGCAAATTCTTGATCTTCCGCACAAAGACTACCGTCGTGCTCGTGCAGCTGCGGAAAACATCATCCCAACTTCTACAGGTGCTGCGAAAGCCGTTTCACTTGTATTGCCTGAACTAAAAGGCAAATTAAACGGTGGCGCAATGCGTGTTCCAACACCTAACGTTTCTTTAGTTGACCTTGTTGCTGAATTAAACCAAGATGTAACAGCTGAAGACGTAAATGCAGCACTTAAAGAAGCAGCTGAAGGAGAACTTAACGGAATCCTTGGCTACAGCGAAGAGCCATTAGTATCTGGTGACTACAATGGTAATGCAAACTCTTCTACAATTGATGCTCTTTCTACAATGGTCATGGAAGGCAGCATGGTGAAAGTCATCTCTTGGTACGATAACGAGAGTGGATATTCTCACCGCGTAGTTGACCTTGCAGCTTACATTGCAAAACAAGGTCTTTAATTTCTCACGCTGAAGGAACTCACTTGGTTCTTTCCTAGAGACACGATATAATGAAGACGGACAAGGGAAGGGGAAGCATCCCTTTCCCTTTTTCTCTTCTTTTATCCGTTCTGCACGATTTCTTGTTTTGATGAGGGCAAAATGGGAAAAGGATAAAGAGAGACTTGTCCAATGCGTAAGGAAACCAGAATAAAGGAGGATCTCCTGACGAGCATGAATAAGAAATCAGTAAAAGACATTGACGTAAAAGGTAAAGTTGTGTTCTGCCGCGTAGATTTTAACGTTCCAATGAAAGACGGAAAAGTGACGGATGATACTCGTATTCGCGCAGCATTACCAACGATTGAGTATTTAACAGGACAAGGCGCAAAGGTACTGCTAGCTAGTCATTTGGGTCGTCCGAAGGGTCAAGTTACTGAAGAACTGCGTCTGACACCTGTGGCTAAGCGTCTGCAAGAGCTTCTTGGACAAGAAGTGAAAAAAGCGGATGAAGCTTACGGCGACAACGTGAAAAAGCAAATCTCTGACTTAAAAGAAGGAGACGTGCTAGTGCTTGAAAACGTTCGTTTCTATCCTGGTGAAGAAAAGAACGATCCTGAATTATCAAAAGCGTTTGCTGATTTAGCGGATGTGTATGTCAATGATGCGTTTGGTGCTGCACACCGTGCACATGCATCGACAGCTGGTATTGCAGCATATCTTCCGGCTGTTTCGGGCTTCCTCATGCAAAAAGAACTTGAGGTTTTAGGAAAAGCTGTTTCAAACCCTGATCGCCCATTTACAGCGATTATCGGTGGCGCAAAAGTAAAGGATAAAATCGGTGTCATTGAAAGTCTTCTTGATAAAGTGGACAACCTGATCATCGGCGGTGGACTTGCTTATACATTTGTGAAAGCACTCGGCCACGAAGTAGGGAAATCTCTATTAGAAGAAGACAAAGTAGATTTAGCGAAATCCTTTATGGACCGTGCAAAAGAAAAAGGCGTGAACTTCCTGATTCCAACAGATGTTCTAGTAGCCGACGACTTTTCAAATGATGCGAATACAAGCATTGTGCCAATCTCTGAAATTCCAAGTGATCTAGAAGCACTTGATATTGGGACAGAGACAAGAGACAAGTATGCTGACGTGATTAAAAAGAGCAAACTTGTTGTCTGGAACGGACCAATGGGTGTATTTGAAATCGATGCATTCGCCAAAGGAACAAAAGCAATCGCAGAAGCACTGGCAGAAGCAAAAGATACATATTCTGTCATTGGCGGTGGAGACTCAGCAGCAGCTGTTGAGAAATTTGGTCTTGCCGATCAGATGAGCCATATTTCGACAGGCGGCGGCGCTTCACTTGAGTTCATGGAAGGCAAAGAGCTTCCAGGTGTTACTGCATTAAACGATAAATAAGACAAAACTGCTATAAGGAAGTGTCAATCATGAGAAAACCAATTATAGCTGGGAACTGGAAAATGAACAAAACACTTGGCGAAGCGGTTAGCTTCGTTGAAGAAGTCAAGTCATCTATTCCATCTCCTGACAAAGTGGAATCCATTGTCTGTGCGCCAGCACTTTTCCTAGAAAAGCTAAACAGCCTTTCAAACGGAACAGACCTTAAAATTGGTGCGCAAAATATGCACTTTGAAGAAAATGGTGCATTCACTGGTGAAATCAGCCCTGCTGCTCTAACAGACCTTGGCATCGGCTACTCAGTGATTGGACATTCAGAGCGCCGCGAATTCTTCGCTGAAACAGATGAAACAGTGAACAAAAAAGCACATGCAGCATTCAAGCATGGCATCGTTCCAATTATCTGTGTAGGTGAAACGCTTGAAGAGCGTGAAGCAGGCAAAACAAATGAACTTGTCGCTGATCAAGTGAAGAAAGCACTAGCTGGTTTAACGAAGCAGCAAGTGGCTGAATCTGTTATTGCGTATGAGCCAATTTGGGCCATCGGTACAGGTAAATCTTCTACAGCGAAAGATGCAAACGATGTTTGTGCACACATCCGCCAAACCGTTGCAAGCGAATTTGGTCAAGAAGCGGCAGACAGCCTTCGCATTCAATATGGCGGAAGCGTGAAGCCGGCGAACATTAAAGAATATATGGCAGAATCCGATATTGACGGTGCTTTGGTTGGTGGCGCAAGCCTAGAACCTCAGTCTTTCGTTCAATTATTGGAGGAAGGTCAATATGAGTAAGAAACCAGCTGCATTAATCATCTTAGACGGGTTCGGTTTAAGAGGCGAAACAGTCGGAAATGCTGTTGCACAAGCAAAGAAACCGAACTTTGACCGCTACTGGAACGAATTCCCGCATCAAACTTTAACGGCATCAGGTGAGGCAGTGGGTCTCCCGCAAGGTCAAATGGGAAACTCTGAAGTTGGGCATTTGAACATCGGTGCAGGACGTATTGTGTATCAAAGCTTAACAAGAGTGAATGTTGCCATTCGTGATGGGGAATTTGAGAAAAACGAAACGTTCATAGAGGCAATGACATATGCAAAAGAGAATGACAAGGCCCTTCATTTATTTGGTCTATTGTCAGATGGCGGTGTGCACAGTCACATCCAGCATCTATTTGCCCTGCTGAAACTAGCGAAAAAAGAAGGCTTAACAAAGGTATACATTCATGGCTTCTTGGACGGACGTGATGTTGGTCAGAAGACAGCCAAAGTGTACTTAAAACAGCTTGAAGAACAAATCAAAGAAATTGGTGTCGGTGAAATTGCAACACTTTCTGGACGCTACTACTCAATGGACCGTGACAAACGCTGGGATCGTGTGGAAAAAGCGTATCGCGCGATGGCGTATGGTGAAGGCCCAAGTTATCAAAACATCTATGATGTCGTTGATGACTCATATGAAAATGGAATCTACGATGAATTCGTTATTCCATCTGTCATGACAAGAGAAAATGGTGAACCTGTTGCAAAAGTAAACGACGGCGACTCTGTGATTTTCTATAACTTCCGTCCAGACCGTGCAATCCAAATTTCGAACACATTCACAAATGAAGATTTCCGCTCGTTTGACCGCGGAGAAGCACATCCGAAGCATTTACACTTCGTCTGCTTCACACACTTCAGTGAAACGGTTGATGGCTATGTGGCCTTCAAACCAGTGAATTTGGATAACACAGTAGGAGAAGTGATTTCTCAAAATGGATTGAAACAGCTGCGGATTGCTGAAACAGAGAAATATCCTCATGTCACGTTCTTTATGAGTGGTGGACGTGAAGAAGAATTTCCTGGTGAAGACCGCATCTTGATCAATTCACCAAATGTTGCAACCTATGACCTAAAGCCGGAAATGAGCGCTTACGAGGTGAAGGATGCACTTGTTGAAGACATCAATGCCGACAAGCATGATGCGATCATTCTAAACTTTGCGAACCCGGATATGGTTGGTCATTCAGGGATGCTCGAGCCAACCATTAAAGCAATTGAAGCAGTAGATGAGTGCTTAGGAGCTGTTGTCGACGCAATCCTAGCTAAAGGCGGACATGCCATCATCACGGCAGACCACGGTAACGCAGACGTGCTGATTACCGAAGAAGGAAAACCGCATACTGCACATACGACAAACCCTGTTCCAGTCATCGTAACGAAAAAAGGTGCGACGCTTAGAGAAGGCGGCATTTTAGCTGATCTATCTCCAACGCTTTTAGACTTACTTGGTCTTGAAAAACCAAAAGAGATGACAGGAACATCATTGATTCAAAAATAACAAAATTGATTCAAAAGGAGCGAAATAATCATGCCATACATTGTTGACGTATATGCACGCGAAGTATTAGACTCTCGCGGTAATCCAACAGTTGAAGTAGAAGTTTACACAGAATCTGGCGGCTTTGGCCGTGCATTAGTTCCAAGTGGTGCTTCTACTGGTGAATATGAAGCAGTAGAACTACGTGACGGAGATAAAGACCGTTACCTTGGAAAAGGTGTTCTTACAGCTGTAAACAACGTAAACGAAATCATTGCACCAGAGCTTTTAGGCTTTGATGTAACAGAACAAGTAGCGATTGACAAAATGTTAATCGAACTTGATGGAACAGAAAACAAAGGGAAATTAGGCGCAAACGCAATTCTTGGCGTATCTATCGCTGTAGCACGTGCGGCTGCTGATTTCTTACAAATTCCACTTTACCAATACCTTGGTGGATTCAACTCCAAAACGCTTCCAGTGCCAATGATGAATATCGTCAATGGCGGAGAGCATGCGGATAACAACGTAGACATTCAAGAATTCATGATTATGCCTGTAGGTGCACCGAACTTCCGTGAAGCACTTCGTATGGGCGCACAAATCTTCCATAGCCTGAAATCTGTATTAAGCGCAAAAGGCTTAAACACAGCTGTAGGTGACGAAGGTGGATTCGCTCCAAACCTTGGTTCTAACGAAGAAGCACTTCAAACAATCGTGGAAGCGATTGAAAAAGCTGGCTTCAAACCAGGTGAAGAAGTGAAACTTGCAATGGATGCTGCATCTTCTGAGTTCTATAACAAAGAAGACGGTAAATATCATTTATCAGGCGAAGGTGTTGTAAAAACATCAGCTGAAATGGTTGACTGGTATGAAGATATGGTATCGAAATACCCAATCATCTCAATCGAAGACGGCCTTGATGAAAACGACTGGGAAGGTCACAAACTATTAACTGAGCGCCTTGGCAGCAAGGTTCAGCTAGTAGGAGACGACTTATTCGTAACAAATACGAAGAAACTTTCTGAAGGTATCAAAAATGGTGTCGGTAACTCAATCCTGATCAAAGTAAACCAAATCGGTACATTGACTGAAACATTTGATGCAATCGAAATGGCAAAACGTGCAGGATACACAGCTGTGATCTCTCACCGTTCTGGTGAAACAGAAGACAGCACAATTGCGGACATCGCAGTTGCAACAAACGCTGGACAAATCAAAACAGGTGCTCCGTCTCGTACGGACCGTGTGGCGAAATACAACCAATTACTTCGCATCGAAGATCAATTGGCTGAAACAGCACAATACCACGGTATTGCAACTTTCTATAACTTGAATAAATAATGTAAAACAACGCGCTGCGTACCGCTCTTTTATGAGAGCGGGCCGCAGCGTTTTTTTGTTGAACGAGGCCTCAAAGCTGTTTCAATAGTCACATCCTATTTTTGTAAAAAATCATCCTTCTGTCAGAGATGAAGTCAGCAGGACCCCAATTTATAAGAAATAGATCATGAAAACTCTACTAAAAATATGAGCTGAAATGAACTTATGCTTTCTGCAAGGTGATGGTATCATTTTACATATATTAGGGGGTGATGAGATGCTGAATCCTTTTAGCCTTCGTTTTCCAGTAGGTGTGTATATGTATATACTTCATCTATTGGCGGCCTATGATGAAAGGAAGCAACGAATTCTGACTTCTAAGAACGTACAGAAAAATGCATTTTGGATTTATGTCCTTGCCGTTATTTTAGGCATTGTGACAGTTGCAGCATTGATTTGGGCATGCAGAACATTTGGAAAAGGCTCTAAATTTTTAGGAGAGTTTAAGTTTTTAGGCATGTACATTAAAATCAAATGCGGTTTTTAACAGGTGATGAGAACAGATGCAAAGTCATCTGTTCTATCTGAAACAAACGGAGGGACATGATGCTGACATTACAATTAAAAGAAAAAACGTATAGCCGTACCTTCTCTCTCCGCAATATTCAGATGAATGTGGAGAAAGGACGCATGATGCTTCTTTTGGGGCATAATGGTGCAGGAAAGACAACGATGATCCAATCCATGTTTGGGCTGACGCCATTTACAGGGCACGTATCCTTAAATGGTGAACAGCTCAACTTCCAATACTCAGCTCACATATCCCTTTTGAAAGAACATGTTTCCTATATTCCTGACGACCATGCTTTGTTCGATTATTTAACGCCGAGAGAATATTTTCATTTACTTCAGCTGCCAAATAAGCAAGATATCGCGCGAGACGAGACATTCATCGATCTTTTTGAGCTGAGTCCGTATATGGATCAGCCAATCGCTCAGCTGTCCCATGGCAATCAAAAGAAAACTCAGATCATTTCACAGCTCCTCAGGCCTTGTGATTATTTTGTGTTCGACGAGCCAACGAATGGACTTGATCCAGATATGATGATCATCTTAAGAAAGGTGCTCATGAAGCTGAGAGATCAAGGCGCTGGTATCCTTATTTCAACCCATCATTTGAGCTTTGGTGAGACATTGTATGATCACCTCATGATCTTAAGAAATGGTGACGTAAAGCTGGATATGTCTCGTCAAGAAGCAAGTCAGACATTTCCTCATCAGGCACTTGAGGACATTTATAAAGAAGTGAATCGAGATTACTATATGCAGGTGGAGAGGTTGCTCAATGATTTGGACTCAACGCGTTCTTCATAAAATAGAATGGGGTATGCTGACTACGAAAGGAAAGCAGCTCGGCAAAAAATATCCTTTGCAGCTTCTCGCAGCAGCCGCTTTTTTCTTGCTGATGTATGCTATGTACGTCGTCATGAGCCTGCGCT
This sequence comes from Bacillus sp. A015, assembly GCF_053851875.1. NCBI lineage: Bacteria > Bacillati > Bacillota > Bacilli > Caryophanales > Bacillaceae > Bacillus > Bacillus sp. A015. Next base: position 50,238 of record NZ_JBSPZB010000010.1, on the reverse strand, counting down.
TTTTCATGCAGACAGGGGAAAGTGAACCTTCTGCTCTATACCTCCAATTTGTCAAAATGGCACTTCTGCTTTTGTGTGCAGGAATTGTCTTTTCCCGTAATAAAATGAAGCGTCAAGAATACCAATTTTTCTTTCTAAATAGTGCAATTCAAAGTGTGTCATTTGTCCTGTGTGTATATTTCTTTCCGGTGCTGTTTTGCTTCATTATCCTTGGCCTTCTTTTTTTACCAATCGTGTTAGGGCTTTTCATTAGCGGTGTTACACTCTCTATGTATTGGATCATTGTTGTATGTGTCACTTGCTGTGTACTGGCGCTGTATGTGCTCGTTTCTTGGATGCTGATGCGAATTGGTGTGAGCCGCTTCATATCCAAAACAAAAGAGCATTTGCTTCTGCAAACGATCGGATTTGTGATACTAAGCGCTTTGATGTTTCTTCTTTTTCAAAAAGCGGTTGAGATAATCCATGTATGGCCGTCAGTCTATCTGGTGTTTCAGCTGATCTTACTATGTGCTGGATGGCTTTGGCTGAAGGGTTTATCGGCTTGTTATGTCAATCGGATGTTTTTGCAGCTGAAAGTAGAAGTGAAGTCGTTTTCTTACCAAAAAATCAGAACGGATTCTTCATTTCTGACTCATCTGCGGCAGGAATTTGTTTATTTCAGCCGATCAGCTGTTTTTAAAGAACAGGGTATTCTGTTTCTATTTCTTGTTTGCTTGACGGTGGGGCTGCCATTTGTTTTTTCTCCGGCAGAAACTGGCTGGCTGTATGCTTTTATTGTGCAGTTTGCGTTAAAAGAGATCTTGATCATGCTTCCGCTGATGATTGGCAGGGAATATCATATGAATCATCGAGCCATCTTTATGTTGAATACATCAAAGGGCGCTTATTTATTGTCGAGAATTTTATTTTATTACGCGATCAATTTGCTCATATATTTTGTGTATATTGGGCTTACTTATTTGGTGATGGGTATTGAAAGTGAAGGTCACGTTTTGGCGAGTTTGTCCATTTTATTGATCACCGTCATGGCGGCATGTGTAGGGTTTGTAGTGAAAATTAATGATTTTAATAAAATGTTTGTGATCCTGATGATGATTGCTGTGTTCAGTTTCTTAGATATGCTTTTATTAGAGTGGCTTTCATCCGATCCACAGCTTCTTGCAACTGCCTATATGATTGGTTCCCTTACATTTTTCAGTTGTATATATGCTGCCATGTTAAAAAGGCCAATCTTGCGATGATAGAGCTTTTGATTAGTTTGATAGCGGTTGTGCTCATTCATGAACTCGGTCATATGCTGATGGTCATGGTGTGTAACAAAATCGAAAATAGACCACTTTTTGATTTTGTGGTGATGATCGATTGGAAGCACGTGTCGATCGTCCATGAAAAATTTGCCCGGCCGAGCTTCAATGTGATGGTGGCACTTGCAGGTCCATTGTTTCCGGTGATCTGCTCTAGTGTTCTTTTTTTCATGTGGAAGCATCCATTGAGTCATCAATTGCTGCTTTTTTCTTTACTGAACACTGTGATGCTGCATCCAGCCTGCCCAGACGGGAAAAATATCACAGCCAGCTTAAAAGAGATGAAAGGAGAGAAATAGATGATCAAAGTATTTCATTCTTTTTCTAGTGGCTTAACACTCGCGATGCTTTATGTATTCGCTGTGTTTATGACCCCAGTATTTTTATTGCTGCTAGAGGTCCATCATGTTGAATCAAGTCCGACTGTGTTTGGCATGCCATTTTATATCATGAAAATCGAAAAGTATCAATTCAGCTCAGAGGCGACCCTCTTTGGATGTGCGGTCTGCTTTCTAGCTGGTGCCGTGCTCTACTTCTTGATTCAATATGTGATTCATGCCGTAAAAAAGCGCAGATCATAAAAAAGCAGGCTGAACAAGAAGTCAGTCTGCTTGAAAATCGAGCGACAGCCGTACCATATCCATGCACTGAATACCGTTTTCATAGATCGGTTCATCATAATGCTTAAGGAAGAAATCATGATCAATGGATGTTAGGCGAAAGCCGCATTTTTGATAAAGTGCCAGCTGGTGAATACTAGAGTTTCCTGTGCCGATTTCAATCGTGTGAAAACCGGCTGCTTTGGCTTCAGCAATGGCATGATGAATCAGCTGTTTCCCAATTCCTTTTCCTTGCCATGACTCCTTCACAGCGACATTCATCATTTCAACCGTGTGCTGAGATCGTGATGAAAGTACATAGATACCGATCATGTCCTGTTCATGAAAGGCGACATAACAAGAGCCGGATTGTACATAGGCAAGAATCTTTTCTTTTGAAGGGTCAGCTAATAGCAAAAGATCCATAGGTACAGATTGATGACGAGACAATGGCCGAATCTGAATCACTTCATTTCATCCTCTCTATTCTTTAATATACCCTTGTTTGACCCCCCCAATCGTATTGATCCTGCACCCACTGAGAGGGAGGATGATGTGTGACATTCGGGTCTTTTTTGACGTGAGGTTTCCTTGCAGCTTGTGCTGACTGCTTATTCGTTTGAGCAGTTGCTTTCGCTGCTGCCAGCTCCTTTTGAAGCTGATTGATTTCCACCTCAAGAGCTTTACGCTGTTTGACTTCTTTTTGATAGGCCTTCTTTTTTTCCTTCAGCTTTTTTGTGACTGTGGACAATTTCTTTTTTTGATCATCGATTTCATGCTTCATATCCGCTCCTTCTGACTTTAACTTCACCAGCTGCTGATCATTCGTTTTGGTTTCTTGCTGATGTTTTTCCGCTGCTGCGGTGATTGTATGCTCCTGCCAAACAATCCAGCCAGCTGCGCCTAAAATAGCGACAGACAGAAGGAGGATGGTGATTGTTTTCTTCATGTGTTATCTCCCTTTCTCTAAACCTCTATTAACATCGGTTAAAGCCAAACAGGTTTTAACATATCAAGGGAATATTCACATCAGTTTGGCAGACACTATGAAAAAAGGAGGGTGTCTGTTGATTTCCTTTATGATTCATGTCGTTGTGTCACTATTTGCTGTGTCGAACCCAATTGGAAACGTGCCTCTTTTTATCACCTTAACAGAAGGCTATACAGAGAAAGAACGCTCTCAGACGGCCAAAAAAGCCATTGTTGTATCATTTATTATTTTGGTTGCCTTTCTACTGGCAGGCAGGCTCATTTTCAAGTTGTTTGGGATCGATATTCATGCACTCCGCATCGCTGGAGGTATTTTTATTTTTGGTATCGCTTACAATTTACTGAATGCAAAAGAGTCACATGTCCAAAACCCTCATTCGGACGAAAAGGCAGAAAGCATAGAGAAGGCAGATGTCTCCGTTACCCCGCTGGCGATCCCAATCATTGCAGGCCCCGGTACAATCGCCACAGTGATGAGTTTAACCCCAGGAAGTGAGGCAGGGGTTCATATACTTGCGATCCTTTTTGGTATTGTGATCGTTCTTGCCATGATGTATTATGCATTTCATTATTCAAGTTTCATTATGCGAAAAATGGGGAAAACAGAGATGAATGTCGTGACTCGATTGATGGGATTGATTCTTGCTGTCGTGGCAGTAGAGATGATTGGCGCAGGTTTAAAAGGGATGTTCCCAATGCTTATGTCATAAGTGTATATATAAAAAAGCTGTTTTTTTCTACAATGATGTAAAATAAAACAGCTTTTTCTAAGGTTTTGGTACATGCTTAAACACTTCTTCACTTTCGAAGAATTCAATTAAGCGGCTAATCCAATCATAGTAATCAAGACTTTCTTTAATTTCTGAAAGGAGCAGATTGATTTTATCCTCTATCTCTTCTGGTAGGTCATCCTGTTCAAGCAGTTCCAGCAATTCCTTGCACGTTTTCTTATGTGCTTTGCGATTTTTGCTGACCACTCGTGACCAATTGGCTGCAAACAATGAAATAAATGTCTGGTAATGATCTTGCTCAACGTCATACAGATCTTTACGTATTCCTTTTTCATAAACCTTTTCCGCAATATTCAAATCGAGCATTTCTCGAACGACTTGACTCATTCTCGTTTTGCTCATGCCGGTCTCCTCTGAGAGCTCTCCCAGCGTCATTGGTTTACGGTTCATGTGAATGATACCAAGCACTCTACCCACTGTAGAAGAAAGACCAAAGGCATTCATGTTCTCGGCAGCTTTTTCAATATAATGATCCTGTGCTTTTTGAATGGCGCCTAACGCTAGCTTGTCCACTCCCCGCTTCATCCCTTCACGACTGACAATTTGTAACACAATATATCATATACCTGTTTGTTAATGAAAACAATAAATATTGAGCATTTGCTAGTAATTTGAAGGAAAAAGGAGGGATCTCTACATATCAGCCCGTTAACTGAAAATTTTTAATAAATGTTATGCAATACAAACATATTGTAAACTTTTTATTTTACAAAGTTTGCACTATAATTAATAAGGTGTAAATTTTCTGAAAATACATACCCAACTAATTGGAGGTGTCTCATTTGCTGAAACTAGAGAATGTATCTAAGACGTATAGAGGCGGAAAAAAAGCTGTCAAACATATTGATTTAGAAATAGCAAAAGGAGAATTTGTTTGTTTTATTGGACCGAGCGGCTGTGGCAAAACGACAACGATGAAGATGATCAATCGACTCATTGAACCTTCCTCAGGAAACATTTTGATCGAGGGAGAAAACATTATGAAGAAGGACGCTGTCCAATTAAGAAGAGAAATTGGTTATGTGATTCAGCAAATTGGACTTTTCCCCCATATGACCATTGCACAAAACATTTCACTTGTTCCGAAGCTATTAAAATGGCCGGAAGAAAAGCGAAAAGAACGGGCGCGAGAACTGCTCAAGCTAGTCGATATGGGGCCGGAGTATCTAGAACGTTACCCGCATGAACTAAGTGGAGGACAGCAGCAGCGAATTGGCGTTCTTCGCGCACTAGCAGCAGAACCTCCTCTTATCCTCATGGATGAACCATTTGGTGCACTTGATCCAATTACACGAGATTCACTGCAAGAAGAATTTAAGAAACTACAAAAAACATTAAATAAAACAATCGTATTCGTCACACATGACATGGATGAAGCGATCAAACTCGCTGACCGAATTGTGATTTTAAAGGATGGAGAGATTGTCCAAGTAGGCACGCCAGATGATATTCTGCGTAACCCTGCCAATGAGTTCGTAGAAGAGTTCATCGGGAAAGAACGTCTGCTTCAATCAAATCCAAACATGGAACGTGTAGAACAGATGATGAACACGTCGCCAGTGACAATTACAGTCGAAAAAACGTTGACTGATGCCATTTACATCATGAGAGAAAAGCGGGTCGATTCTTTGCTTGTTGTGGATGAAAATCATGTGTTAAAAGGTTATATCGATATCGAAACGATCGATGCGAACCGTAGAAAAGCAGCCTTCGTTGGTGAGATCTTAAATACAGAGTTCTATACAGTACAAGAAGGCGCACTTCTAAGAGACACCGTCCGGAAAATTTTAATACGCGGTATTAAATATGTACCGGTTGTGGATGCAGAGGGGCATTTAAAAGGCATTGTGACACGTGCAAGTCTTGTTGATGTTGTGTACGACTCCATCTGGGGAGAAGATACACCGGCTGTCACTGAAATGAACTAAGGAGGTGTACACATGGATCAAATCATCGATTTTCTAGAGAAAAATGGTGGGGAACTCCTCACAAAAATGTGGGAGCATTTATATATTTCTTTAATTGCCGTCGTGCTAGGCATTATTGTCGCCGTTCCTTTAGGCGTGATACTCACACGAATGAAAAAAGGTGCAGGTTTTGTCATCGGTGTCGTGAATATCTTTCAAACACTCCCTAGTTTAGCGATTCTTGCATTTTTTATTCCTATTTTGGGGGTTGGGAAAATACCTGCGATCGTTGCTCTATTTTTCTATTCCGTTTTGCCTATTTTAAGAAATACGTATGCCGGAGTTCAAGGTGTGAACAAAAACTTGCTTGAATCTGGTAAAGGGATCGGCATGACGACATGGGAACAAATTCGTCTTGTGGAACTCCCGCTTGCCGTGCCGATTATTATGGCGGGTGTCAGGACGTCAACGATTTATTTAATTGGCTGGACAACACTTGCTGCGTTTATCGGTGGAGGCGGTCTTGGTGACTATATTTTAATTGGACTCCAATTATACCAGCCGGAATACATTATTGCTGGTGCCATCCCAGTCACCATTTTAGCGGTCATCATCGATTTTACATTGATGAGGCTTGAGAAAAAAGTAACACCAGAAGGCTTAAAAGGATTGAAGGAAGTTTCATAAGGAGTTGGCACATGTGAAGAATCGAAAAACAAAATGGATCAGTGCACTGCTTGCCGGATGCTTGCTATTGATTAGTGGCTGTTCACTTCCTGGACTAGCCGGCTCCTCAGGCAATACACTGCGAATTGGCGCACAAAACTTTACCGAATCAGAAATTATGGCCTATATGGTTGGGGATATCATTGAACATTACACAGATAAAAAAACGACCATTGTGAAAAATCTAGGCTCCAACACCGTGCAGCAGAAAGCGATGGAAAACGGAGATGTTGATATTTCTGCGACAAGATATACAGGCACGGATTTGACAAGTACGCTCGGAATGGACGCGGAAAAAGATCCGAAGCGTGCGATGGAAATGGTTCAAAAAGAATTTAAAAAACGCTACGATTACAAATGGTTTGATTCCTATGGATTTGATAATACGTATGCCTTTGCTGTGACGCAAAAGATGGCAAAGGAAAACAATGTAGAAACGGTCTCTGATTTGAAAAAGAATGCGAAGAATTACCGTTTCGGTGTCGATAATATTTGGCTCAAAAAGAAAGGCGACGGTTATGAAGGGTTTGTGAAAACATACGGGATCGAATTTGGAAGCACCTTTCCGATGCAGATTGGTTTAGTCTATGATGCATTGAAAAATGAAAAAATGGATATTGTGCTTGCCTATTCAACAGATGGCCGGATCAAAGCCTATAATCTCAAAATCTTAAAAGATGATAAACGATACTTTCCGCCATATGATGCATCGCCAGTTGTCCCAGAGAAGGTATTAAAAGAAAATCCAGGCCTGGACAAGGTGATCAACAGGATGATTGGAAAAATCGGTACAGAACAAATGCAAGAGCTTAACTATCAAGTCGACGGTGAGCTTCAAGAACCAGCGACCGTTGCGAAGAATTTCCTGAAAAAACACAATTACTTTGAGTAAGATTGGGAGGTGTCAGGGCTGATGGACACACTGCAGCAATTATGGACGTATTATCAGCAGAACGGTTCATATGTGTTAGAAGAATTTTATCGGCATTTTCTCATGTCAGCGTATGGGGTGTTGTTTGCGGCAATGGTCGGAATTCCAGTAGGCATCTTTGTGGCACATTATCGCAAGCTGAGCAATTGGGTGTTCGCCATTACAAATGTCATTCAAACCATACCAGCGTTAGCGATGCTTTCAGTGTTGATGCTTGTATTAGGACTTGGCGCAAATACAGTGATCCTATCACTCTTTCTATATTCGCTTCTGCCTATCATCCGAAACACATACACTGGGATTGTCAGCATTGAACACGCCTATTTAGAATCGGGTAAAGCAATGGGCATGACGAAATGGCAAGTGCTGAGAATGGTTGAATTACCGCTTGCTTTATCGGTGATTATGGCTGGTTTAAGAACCGCACTGGTCATCGCAATCGGCATTACAGCGATTGGGACATTCGTTGGTGCGGGAGGACTTGGTGATATCATCATCAGAGGATCAAATGCGACAAACGGAACAGCCATCATTTTAGCAGGCGCTATTCCAACTGCGCTCATGGCCATCATTGCCGACCTTGTCATGGGCTGGCTTGAACGCTATTTAAGCCCAACAAACAAGAAAAAAGAGAGAAAAGCGTTAGCTGAAAAAAACATCACATCTGCTTAAGCGGTTGAATAGACAAAACCTCCCTTACATCTGTAAGGGAGGTTGTTTTATGATCATCAGGCGGCTCACATGGAGAGATTTTATGATTCAAGTGTGATCCATTCAGTGGACCACTTCGAAATTTCCTCAAAAACGGGTGCAAGTGAACGCCCCATATCAGTTAAAGAATACTCAATGCGTACGGGTGTTTCAGCAAAAACCTCCCGTTTTACAATGCCTGCTGCTTCCAGCTCTTTTAATCTCTCAGATAATACTCTTCCGCTTAAATTTGTCAGAGCCGCCTCAATTTCACTAAAGCGCTGCTGACCTGAGAGAAGCTGAAAAACAATCAGTGCAACCCAGCGTTTACTTAATAACTCAACTGCTTTTTCAAACCGCGGGCACATGTCAGATTGATTCATCTTTCTTCACTCCAATCTGAACCCATTATACCGTAATTCTGTCATCAATCAGCGCAAAAAGCTTGTCAATGATCAAAACATTTTATGATGACGTGCGGCTGTTTAACATAAACAACAGATAGCGGTTTAGATCCTCTATTTCTTTTTTAGAAAGGGTAGACCATATGTTTCCATCAAATATTTCGAGATCACCAAGTTCATATTGCTCTGCGGCTTCTTTTATTTTGGATAAAGCCATTTCCTCTTCCTTTATCAGAGGGACAGGAGATGCTTCTTCAATATAACCAGCTGCCTGCATCATTTCCTCATAAGGTACCTTTAATGCACCTGCTAGTTTCTTCATCGTAGGAGGTTTCGGAATGCCGCGTTTCCCGTTTTCAATACGAGAAATACCGGCAGCGCTGACCTCTGAATACATGGCTAATTGGTTCACTGATAGCTTCTTTTCCTCACGCAATGCTCTTAAATATGCACCAAAGTTCATCAACTCAAAACCTCACATGGTTAAAGATTAGGTAATTCTATTTTACCTGATTTGTTGACTATTGGCAATAAGTGTACCATGAAAATATTGACATTAGTTAATGGTAGATGTATCTTAAGTTTATGCCCGCTATTTGTTCGCCTTTTTTTGGTTGATGAGCGTGAGAAAGTATTCATTCAGCTGGCTGATGTCTTGTGCAGTGAGCGTTTCCCATTGGTCTCCATCAAAAATGGGGAGATGTTCTACATCCTTTTGAAGCGCCGTTTGATAGATTTTCAACATGGACTCATATTTAGGTTTCATTTCATGAACCTTTTCCTGTTCTATATGACCGGCAAGCAGCATTAAATCCTCATAAGGCACCTTCAAGGCGTGTGCTAATTTTTTTATGGTTAAAGGCTTGGGCACACCACGCTTTCCATTTTCAATACGAGAAATACCAGCAGCGCTTACACCCGAATACATGGCGAGTTGATTGACAGACATTTTTCTATTTTCTCTTAAAATGCGTAATTGTTCACCAAAGTGATTCATGACATCGAACCTCACATTTCAGTATATGACTTATTTTAGTATGATCATTGACCAAAGGAAATAGCAGAGGTGTAAAAGTGTTGACATAAGTTAATGGATCTGTTTGTTGTGAGAGCCCTACGTTCTGTACATATTGATCCTATAGGAGGTTGTAATGATGGTCGAAAAGATTCAGATCAGGCGAGCTTTTGTGATGCAGTATATGATCGAAAACGATATGTCTTTAAATCAGCTCGCAGATGAAATTGGCATCTCTCCTGCCACACTCAGCAGGGTATTAAATGGTCACCGGAAACCAGGACAGCTTGTCATTGGCAAAATGATTCATTACTTTGATAAAAAATTTGAAGATCTATTTTACTATGAAGATGTTGACAAAAGTCAATGATTGGAATAATCATATCATCTTTAAGGAGGCAATGTCATTGAAAAGAACTGGGATGGTCAGACACATTGATTCTCTTGGCAGAATTGTGCTGCCTTCAGAAATGCGAAAGGTACTCAATATCAAAGAAGAGCAGCTTTTAGAAATTTTTATAGAAGATCAAACCATCATGCTGAAAAAATATGATGCAGATAAGAGCTGCCTGTTAACTGGACAAGTAACGAAATACAACAAAAGCTATGGAAATGGCAAAGTGATGCTAAGTCCTGAAGGAGCTGAACGTTTGTTAGTAGAATTAAAACAGCTATTAAAAGAAGAAGCAACTCGTTAAAATGTTTTTTTAACTCAAAATCGAATATAAAAAATGCTGCACGCAACCCTTTTGAACGAAATTGAATCAAAATAACAAATAAAGTCGACAATATATAGGAAATCTTTATTTTGATGTTTCGTGACATGCACATTGTTTTCATGTAAAATAAAGTTATGTGTACCAGTTTGTCTGGAGGTGTTTTCATGCACGCATTTGTTATCACATTACTCGTAATTGTCAGTATCGCACTTATCATCGTTGTATTATTACAATCAAGTAAAAGTGCTGGACTGTCAGGCGCTATTTCAGGTGGAGCCGAGCAGCTTTTCGGTAAGCAAAAAGCGAGAGGCCTTGACTTGATTCTTCACCGATTAACGGTCATTTTGTCAGTGCTTTTCTTCATATTAACACTTGCATTGGCATATTTAGGCGTGTAAGGCGCGAGTAACAGAAGGTCTGATCTTTTTTCAGACCTTTTTTTATTATCAGCACTCTTTTGTGTTTGTTTCATACATACAAGTGAAAATATAAACCATAACAGAAGGAAAGGAAGTCACATCATGAAAGTTGTTACACCAAAACCATTTACGTTTAAAGGTGGAGAAAAGGCGGTGCTTCTTCTTCACGGTTTTACTGGGAATACAGCAGATGTTCGAATGCTTGGCCGTTACCTGAATGAAAGAGGTTATACATGCCATGCACCTCAATACAAAGGACACGGCGTGCCGCCAGAAGAGCTTGTTCATACAGGCCCGATAGATTGGTGGAAAGATGTAGAAGAAGGCTATCAATTTTTAAAAGATGAGGGCTATGAGGAGATTGCTGTTTGCGGACTGTCCCTCGGAGGAGTTTTTTCATTGAAATTAGGTTACACTGTACCTGTAAAGGGAATTGTACCTATGTGTGCACCTATGTACATAAAAAGTGAAGAAGTCATGTACCAGGGTGTACTAGATTATGCCCGTAACTATAAAAAATTCGAGGGTAAGTCAGAGGACCAAATTGAACAGGAAATGGAAGAGTTCAAGAAAACACCAATGGGTACACTCAAGGGCCTGCAAGAGCTGATTGCAGATGTAAGAAACAATGTTGACATGATTTATTCACCTACTTTTGTTGTTCAGGCACGTCATGATCATATGATTAATACAGACAGTGCAAATATCATTTATAACGAAGTAGAGACAGATCAAAAACATTTGAAATGGTATGAAGAATCGGGCCATGTCATCACGCTTGATAAAGAGCGGGAGAAGGTTCATCAGGATGTGTATGCATTCTTAGAATCACTTGATTGGTCAATTTAAATATACAGGGGGTTAGAGTGTGCAAAAAGAAGAATTTATGAATGAATTACTCGCTTTTATGCAAGAAGAGGCGTACAAACCGTTAACAGTACAAGAATTAGAAGTCATGATGGAAATTACAAATGCTGATGATTATAAAGAGCTCATCAAAGCACTTGTGATATTAGAGGATCAGGGACTTATCGTCCGTACCCGCAGTGATCGCTACGGTGTACCGGAAAAAATGAATTTGGTGAAAGGGAAGCTGTCCGCTCATGCGAAAGGATTTGCCTTTGTGACACCTGAAGAGTTTGGACAGGATGATATTTTCATTCCGCCAACAGAACTTGGAACAGCGATGAATGGCGATACGGTCATGGTTCGTGTCAGCCATAAATCCAATGGAACCAAAAAAGAAGGGACAGTCATCCGAATTCTGGAGCGTAATATTCAGTCGGTTGTCGGTACCTATACAGAAACAAAAAGCTTTGGTTTTGTCATTCCTGATGATAAAAAGATCACACACGATATCTTTATCCCGAAATCCGCCAAAAACGGAGCGGTAGAAGGTCATAAAGTCGTTGTGACGCTGACAAGCTATCCGGAAGGAAGAATGAGTGCAGAGGGCGAAGTGACTGAAATTTTAGGTCATAAAAATGACCCAGGCATTGATATTTTGTCGATCATTCATAAACATGGCCTGCCAGGTGAGTTCCCAGAAGAGGCGCTGCAGCAGGCGGCAGACACACCTGAAACAATCGATGAAAAAGACCTGGAAGGCAGACGTGATCTGCGCAACGAAACGATTGTGACAATTGACGGTGCAGATGCGAAGGACTTAGATGACGCGGTCACTGTGCAAAAGCTGGATGATGGTAAATATAAGCTAGGGGTGCATATTGCAGATGTCTCTCATTATGTTACTGAAAATTCTCCGATTGATCAGGAAGCATATGAGCGCGGGACGAGTGTGTATCTTGTAGACCGCGTCATTCCGATGATTCCGCATCGTCTATCAAACGGCATTTGTTCATTAAATCCGAAGGTCGATCGTCTCACACTGTCTTGTGAAATGGTCATTGATCGCAATGGGAAAGTCGTCAAACACGAGATTTTCCAAAGTGTGATCAAAACAACGGAGAGAATGACGTATTCAGATGTGAATAAGATTTTAGTGGACCAAGACGAAGAGCTTCTAGAGAAATACGAGCCGCTTGTTCCTATGTTCCAAGAGATGGAGAAGCTTGCAGAAATCCTTCGTGACAAGCGGATGGAGCGTGGAGCTGTAGACTTTGACTTCAAGGAAGCGAAAGTGCTTGTTGATGATGAAGGAGCGGCAAAGGATGTTATCATTCGAGAGCGTTCAGTCGCGGAGAAATTAATTGAAGAATTCATGCTTGTCGCAAATGAGACGGTTGCAGAGCACTTCCACTGGATGAATGTACCGTTCATTTACCGAATTCACGAAGAACCAAATCCTGAGAAGCTTCAGCGCTTTTTAGAATTCGTGACAACATTTGGGTACATTGTCAAAGGAACGTCGACGAACATTCACCCGCGTGCACTTCAAAGTGTACTGGATGCCGTCCGAGATCAGCCAGAAGAAGTAGTCATTCAAACCGTCATGCTTCGCTCTATGAAACAGGCGAAGTATGATCCAGAAAGCATCGGGCACTTTGGGTTATCAACGGAATTCTATACGCACTTCACATCACCGATCCGCCGATATCCTGATTTAATTGTTCATAGACTGATCAGAACCTATTTGATTCAGAAAAAGACAGACGAAACGACCCTTGAAAAGTGGGGACAGCTGCTGCCAGAAATAGCAGACCATGCGTCTACAATGGAACGCCGGTCCGTCGATGCAGAGCGTGAAACAGATGACCTGAAAAAGGCAGAGTTCATGCTTGATAAAATCGGTGAAGAATTTGATGGCATGATTAGTTCCGTGACGAATTTCGGACTATTCGTTGAACTGCCGAATACGATAGAAGGTCTCGTCCATGTCAGCTACATGACAGACGACTACTATCGCTTTGATGAACAGCATTTTGCTATGATCGGTGAGCGGACAGGAAATGTATATCGCATCGGTGACGAAATCACTGTCAAAGTGGTGAATGTCAATAAAGATGAGCATTCCATTGATTTTGAAATCGTCGGGATGAAAGGCACTCGTCGTAAATCACCTAAAGATTTCAAGTTCAAAAAACGGACAGATTCACCAGCAAAAAAAGGGAGCGTTGGTCAGAAGGCGTCTGGGGATAAGGCAAAAGACGATAAAGGCGGCGACTGGTTCACAGGTCGAAAAAAGAAGAAAAAGAAAAAACGCGTATTTGATAACGCACCGAAACAAAAGCGGAAAAAGAAAAAGTAACGTGCCAAAAAAGCAAATAGGGCATCACGCTCTATTTGCTTTTTGACCACATGGCGTCAGCATTGTCGAAAGCTGGATTGTTTGATAAAATAATCCGTACGATTTGGACCGTGTTTGTGTCAAAAGGAGGGTGTACGCCAATGCCAAAGGGAGAGGGAAAGGTTGTTTCCCAAAACAAAAAAGCAAATCATGACTATTTTATAGAAGAAACGTATGAAGCCGGCCTTGTGTTACAAGGAACAGAAATCAAATCGATTCGTGCAGGAAAAGTGAATTTAAAAGATTCCTTTGCCAAAATTGAACGAGGAGAAGTGTTTCTTCACAACATGCACGTAAGCCCATACGAGCAGGGGAACCGCTATAACCATGATCCGCTAAGAACGAGAAAGCTGCTGCTTCATCGCAAGCAAATTAGCAAATTGATTGGTGCAACAAAGGAAGAGGGCTACTCACTTGTCCCCATTAAACTATATTTGAAAAATGGCTTTGCCAAAGTGCTGATCGGAATCGGTAAAGGGAAAAAGAAATACGATAAACGTGAGGATCTGAAGAAAAAAGATGCAAAACGTGAAATTGAACGTGCCTTCCGCGATCGCCAAAAGCAATTCTAGTCCGGGCGCAGATTGCTTGCTGAGAGCGGAAGCATTATGCTACAATATGATATGCAGTAAACAATCATCGTAGGTTTTTACAGAAACCACCAGTTGTTTCAAGCGATGAGGCTGTTATAATAGTTATATACGGAAGCAGTTAAGCTGAACGTTTCCATCCCGTATATCCCTTTTACAAGGGGACGTTACGGATTCGACAGGGGCGGTTCGAGCTTGAGCTGCGAGCCGAGAGGCGATCTCGTTAACACGCACTAAATGTAACTGGCAAAACTAAAAGTTTTAACCAAAACTTAGCACTAGCTGCCTAATAAGCGCAGCGAGCTCTTCCTGACATTGCCTATGTGTCTGTGAGGAGCCCAATGAAGTAGGCTACGCTTACGTTTCCGTCTGAGGACGTAAGAAGAGATCCATCAGACTAGCTCTCCAAGCGCCCGTCAGCAGGCATGCGGATGAGTGAACACGTAAATATGTTGACTACGCTCGTAGACGCTTAAGTAATCGATGTCTCTGGACGTGGGTTCGACTCCCACCGTCTCCATCAAAACTTTTAGAATGCAGTCGTATCAAGGGTTTGAAAGCCCTTGATACTGGTTTGGCATCATTTTAGAAATTTCTTCTTCCATGAAAGCTATAACTTCCTTTTGTTTGGAAGGGGGTATAGGTGGCTATAAGTGTTGCAACATCTGAGTGCCCTAAACGATTGGCTAGCACCAAAGGATTGCAATTTTTATTTATTAAATATGAGGCATGAGAATGTCTGAATTCGTGAATTACAATTTTTCTGACATTCGATTCTTTTAAATATTTTGCATAACGTCTGTCGATAGTGCTGGTAGCTATACTATCGTAAAACGTTCCAAAAACTCTATAATCATTTTTAACTGGCGCTATTTTTTCAGCGTCATTTTTTATGCCCTTTAATAGATGCGGCTGTTTTTGAAGGGGTAATTTCTCTAGTATACTCCGTCTTATTAATGTCTATATAATTTTCTTCAAAATTGACATCAGCCCACGTTAAGGCAAGCAACTCTCCTTTTCTCGCTCCACTAAAATAAAGCGTGGAAAAGAATGCTTTGTGCAATGGATCCTCCACCACACTTATAAATGTTTTAAACTCTTCAAATTCCCAGTAATTCAACCTTTTATTAACAGTCACTTCAAAATTACCAACTACTTTCGCCGGATTATTCTCAGTACCATGATACTTCGCTGAAAAGTTGAATACGGCAGATAAGGTAGAATGGATTTTTTGGGAATCACGAGCGTATTTATTGGTCATCGTTTCAATTAAGATTTCTATTTATAGGAACAGTTCTAGCTCGTAGACTCTTAAAGAGGACACTTCTAAATTAGTTATGAGAAGTTTTACAAATAAATCAATATTCAAAAGCACACATAACTTTAAAATTAAACTAACTTTAAAGTTATGTAACATAAATCTTTGCTATAATTAATGTAATTATATTGAAGGAGTGGTAAGAAGTGAAAATTAAAAAGGTTTTAATGGCTGTTGTCCTATGTTTAAGTTTATTGACCCCTATAGCTGTTCAAGCAAAAGAAGATCCATCGAAATTTACCTTTGAGTTTAAACATCAACTTACGTCTAGAAATTGGAGTTTAAAAGGAAAGAACATTAAAATTTCAACGACTAGTGATACTTATGGACAAAAAGGCAGTTTTAAAATTGAATTGTATCGTAATACTGGATGGTTTTCAAGTAAATATGTGGGTGTGAAAAGTTTTACAAAAGAAGGAACCACTACAAATGTTTACTCTAATAAGACGTCTGGAAATTTTTATATGATTTTTAAAAAAGCCCAAAGTAGTGTTTATACTGGTGGGCGTGGAAGAATTACAAATTAGTAAGAAAGGTGATTAAATGATTACCAATGGTTTAGCTATTTTCATTGGTTTATTGATGTATATTATATTTATTTTGTTTCGAATTTACAAAATATTTATATTGAAACAAAAATTTTACCCAATTGAAAAAAGTATATTTATTTTTGGTTTTTTTGCTTATATTAGTGGACTTTTATATGTTACATTATTTCCTATTCCTATAGATGTGGATTTGATTAATGATCGAATTTCTGAGGGGTTTGAGGAAGAAAATAATTTTATACCGTTAAGATCCATTATAAACATAATTAGTGAAAGTTCTTTGACCACTATATTAACCCAAATTGGAGGTAATTTATTATTATTATTTCCTTTGGCAATATTTATCCAATTAATTTTTAATAATTTATCTTTGAAAATAAGAGGTGTATTCATAATTGGTTTTCTTTCATCACTTATTATAGAGATGAGTCAGCTAACAATCTCAAATTTAATCGGTTTTACTTACAGAAGTTTTGATGTAGATGATTTAATTTTAAATACACTCGGTTTTTTTATTGGTTATTTATCATATAAATTTGTTTATCCAATAAGAAATTTATTTTTTGAGTGATAGGAAATCTTGATGCTGTTTTGAAATCTATTATGGTTATCTAAGCTTGTAGACAAAGTCTATAAGCTTTTTTGTATAATAATTATCTAGGAATAAATATGTAATTACAACGTGAAGAAGAAAGGAAAAAGTAACTAAAATCAGTGGCTTTAGATGTGTTAATTTCTGAAGATTTTCTTGTGCAAAAAAATTGAAAATACAATTCTAGTCAAGGTCCTTACTAGGCTGCAATGGATTCCATGTTACGCTGAAAAAGAAGACAAAGGGCTAAAATGAAAAATATTTGATTATTTGTTTACTGTTTATAGTAATTAAATCAATTCCGTGAATTGAATATTTATCAATATTTGAAAGATCACTTATTCTTTTTGAACCTCCTCATCTTTTATCCTAAGCTTACATAGATATTTGCTCCATCACAACATGCCTTTCCTTAAAATTAAGCAAAAATAGTAAAAAGATTGGATCTTCATGACAAGTAATCGTCTGAAAGTAGACAAAAACCGCCAACCAAATCAAAATCCCACCTTCCCATTTGTGATATCCTCATATATAGTAATATTAGACTAGTTCTAAATAACTGAAATTGGGGCGTTTACATGGATTCGATTGTTTTCCATTTTATTGTGATCATGAGTGTTTCTGGCATTCTGTCCGTGATATTATCAATCATTGCTCATGCAAATCGTCATCGGTATATTGGCTGTCAATTGTTTATGTACATGTCTGGGGCAACTGCGATTTATATTTTTGGGTATACGTTTGAATTATTGGCGCGTACTCCTGAAGAAATCATGTTCTGGGTTTGTTTTCAATACATAGGTCTACCGTTTATCGCACCGTTCAGCCTCATGATTGTGCTGCAATTTACGGGTTTCCATCAATATTTTACAAAGCGCCGCGTGCTTCTCATCTTACTGATTCCATTTCTCACAACCATTATGGTGTTCACCAACTCTTTTCATTCACTCTTTTATCGAAGCATCACGATGCATACAGTAGACGGATTTTTATTGGCTGATTTTACGATTGGCTATTGGTATATCATTCATGGGGTCTACACATTTGGCTGTTCAATGCTCGCTATTTTTATGCTGCTTTGGTTTTTACGGGTAACGAAAAAGGAATATTTAAAACAGATCCTGACCCTGCTCGTTGGGCTGTTTTTGCCAATCACGACCTCTTTTATCTATTTATTAGGCGTAACCCCTTTTCACATTGATCCGGTACCTGTGGTGATGTTTTTAACCAATGCGCTATACTTATGGGCGATTATGTCCTTTCAGCTCTCTCCCATTGCGATGGAGCGTGTGTTTGAGCATATGACAGAAGGGGTTCTCATTTTAGATCGATACCGGACACTCATTGATTATAATCCGGCTGCTGCGACTATCATTCCTGCTCTTTCTAAAAAGGGAATCGGCTATAAAATCGACGATATTTTTTCAGGGGAAATCAAAGAGGCGGCGTTTATTCAGTGGCTGCGTTCTCCGCAGGATCATGCGCAGTATGATTTGATGTGGGAAAAAGAAGAGCCCTTCTATTATCAACTGACTGCTTCTTCGTTATTTAATAGAAGAGGCGAGATCGAGGGCAGGCAAATTGTGATCAGTGATGTAACAGAGCAGCGTTTGCTGCAGGAAGAGCTGGAGCGCCGTGCGTATATTGATGGTTTGACGAATATCTTCAACCGTTCTTCTTTCATCGAACGAACGCAGATGTTATTGGAAGAGGATGCGCAGGATACCGCCATTTTGCTGTTTGATATTGATTTCTTTAAACAAATTAATGATACGCACGGACATCATATCGGGGACGAGGCACTGCGTCATGTCGTCTCCATTTGTCAGCAGCATTTAAAAATGGATGATTTATTCGGCCGATATGGGGGAGAAGAGTTTGCCATTTGTCTGCCACATCATTCATTTGAAGAGGCATGTCATATCGCGGAACAGATTAGACATTCGTTTGAAGCAAGTTTCCTTCAGACTAATGAGAAAAAGGTACGAGTGACAGCGAGCTTTGGAATTGCTCATACAGCCTATGATCCTCATGTATTAGAAACCCTTCTATTTGAGGCGGATCAAGCCTTGTATATGTCAAAACGCCAAGGACGGAATCGGATTTATGCGTCAACTGGTGCGGACTACATGCTGTATCAAGAACAAGATCTGCCGCCAGCTTCTCATTGACTGTTGTTCTGACTTTAGATATGATAAACATAACATTTGAACGGTTTCCTAAAGGGGAGTAGCTTTTACGGTTTGGTCGTCATTACAGAAACACACGTTGTTTCTCGGCCATTCCGGCATGAACATGTTAGCCAGACCTTTGCCTATGACACATGAGGCAAAGGTCTGGCTTTTTTGAGGTCCCTTTGCATCTGTGTGATAGGGGAGCAGGACAAATGAGTGTGTTCACCACAGCAGATGAAAGGATGATCGATCTTGAAAAAATATGTGATGGCTTTCCTTTTTTCCGGCACGCTTGTGTTAAGTGGATGTTCCGGCTTGCTTGATCAGGTCAACGATACGACGACATATGTCACAGAGGCAAATAAGTATGTGACTGACATTCAGCAATTTACGGAGGACTTTCCAAAGCTCGCTGAAGAAGCTGTAAAAAATGCCGCCAAAAAAGCAGAATTGACGCAGCAGCTTGAATCATTGAAGGCAGACATTCAAGAATTTAATGAACTGACAGCACCAAAAATAGCGGAAGATCTGCATGCGCAAATCATGGAAAAAAATAAGGTGCTGTCGGAGGAAATTCAAACCTATTTACAGCAATTGAAAGCTGACAATATCGATGCTGCAGCCATTTTAGAGGACCAGCAAGGGCTGATCAAGCAGCTTCAGCAGTCCGTCAGCCTTTTACAGGATATTGAACAATTAACAAACTAGGACAAACCCAGCTCTTAGACCGGCATTCAGCATATCTTTGCCTTTTCCGGTGGAGATATGCTTTAATTTAGTTAAAGACAAGTCATAATAGAAAAAAGGTGATCACATGACAGAACATGAAGAAAGACATATTGCTTCGCCTAGAGCCGAGAAGGAAAAAAATCAATTAATCAATCGCTTGAAACGAGTGGAAGGACAAGTTCGAGGGATTCAGCAAATGATTGAAAATGATCGTTACTGTATAGATGTCGTCAATCAAATTTCTGCTGTCAATGCCGCTTTAAAAAAGGTCAGTCTTCAATTAATGGAAAAGCATACACATCACTGCGTAGCGGATGCTATTAAGAGCGGCAACGGGGATGAAGCCATTGAAGAGTTAATGAACGTCTTTACGAAACTGACAAAATCGTAGCACATTAAGCATCATTTATGTTTACAATGATACCCTACTAGGGTATAGTAAAGTGTAGAAAATGATTGATGGAGGCGATGAGAAGTGGAACAAGCAACACTTCAAGTGCAGGGCATGTCTTGCGGACATTGCGTGAAAGCTGTCGAAGGAAATGTAGGAGAATTAACAGGTGTTGAATCTGTGAAAGTCCATTTAGACAAGGGACAGGTGGAGGTTTCTTTTCATCCTGATCAAGTCACGTTACACCGAATCTCTGATGTGATTGAAGAACAGGGATATGATGTCGTATAAATGATATACGTGCTGCATGTGACAGCGCGTATTTCTTTCAAAAAAAGATACCCCCATGGAGTATGTGAAGAGGTGAGATGAATGAAAAAGGAAGTTGATTTTCATATTACGGGAATGACCTGTGCTGCCTGTGCAGGACGCATTGAAAAGGGTTTGAACAAGCTGGAAGGTGTGGATGAAGCCAATGTGAATTTGGCACTTGAAACATCTCATATCGTATATGAAACGGAACAACTATCACCAGATGATCTGAAGAAAAAAATCCAATCTCTTGGCTACGATGTGGCGATGGAGCAAGCAGAGTTTGATATAGAGGGAATGACCTGTGCGGCTTGTGCCAACCGAATTGAGAAAAAAATCAACCGATTGGACGGTGTCGATCACGGATCTGTAAACTTTGCGCTTGAGACACTTCAGGTCACATATCATCCGGACCAAACGTCTACAAGCGACATAAAAGATGCCGTTCAGTCCATTGGGTATTCACTAATGGAACCAGCTGGAGATCTAGCAGAGGAAGGGAAAAAAGATCATCGCCAAGCAGCGATAGAGAAGCAAACGGCACGCTTTTTATTCTCGGTGATCTTGTCACTGCCCCTCCTTTGGGCAATGGTCAGCCATTTTTCTTTCACATCCTTTATTTGGCTGCCAGAAGCGTTCATGAATCCATGGGTTCAGCTTGCATTAGCAGCACCCGTTCAGTTTATTGTCGGCTGGCCCTTTTATGTAGGTGCGTATAAGGCTTTAAGAAATAAAAGTGCCAATATGGATGTCCTTGTGGCACTTGGGACATCAGCTGCGTTTTTCTATAGTTTATATGAAAGCATTCAGTCAGCGGTTCAAGGCACACATGAGGCAGCACTCTATTATGAAACAAGTGCTGTGCTCATTACGTTGATTGTGCTCGGAAAATTAATGGAAGCAAGAGCAAAAGGGAGATCATCAGAAGCGATTCAAAAGCTAATGGGCTTACAAGCAAAAGAAGCTGTTATTGAGCGAGATGGGAAAGAGATGACCGTTCCTATTTCTGATGTGAAAGTGGATGATCTTGTGTTTGTAAGACCAGGTGAAAAAGTACCGGTAGATGGAGAGATCATGGAGGGAACAACAGCGATAGACGAGTCCATGATTACAGGAGAAAGTCTGCCTGTTGATAAAACCGCAGGAGATGCGGTCATTGGGGCAACCATCAATAAAAATGGGTTTATCAAAGTGAAAGCGACAAAAGTGGGGAAAGAGACGGCCCTTTCACAAATTATCCGAGTGGTAGAACAAGCACAAGGCTCAAAAGCACCGATTCAAAGAATGGCTGATCAAATATCAGGTGTATTTGTCCCTATTGTTGTCGGAATTGCTGTGCTCACCTTCCTTATATGGTTTTTCTTTGTTGATCCAGGGAATGTGACTTCAGCACTTGAAACCTTTATAGCGGTCATAGTCATTGCATGTCCGTGTGCGCTCGGTCTTGCTACACCAACCTCTATTATGGCTGGCAGCGGCCGTGCGGCTGAATCAGGCATTCTGTTTAAAGGCGGAGAGCATTTAGAAGTGACCCAATCACTGGACACGGTGGTTTTAGATAAAACAGGGACTGTGACAAAAGGTGAGCCGAGTCTTACAGATGTGATGGCGTATGCAAATTGGACAGAAGATACGGTGCTTCAGCTAGTAGGATCGGCAGAACAGCAGTCGGAACATCCACTTGCCCGAGCGATCACAGACGGAATGAAGGAACGAGGTCTTGAAGCGGCCGAGGTAGAAGACTTTCAAGCAGATCCTGGCCATGGCATTGAAGCAAAGGCCGCCGGGCACCAGCTTTTGATTGGAACGCGGAAGCTATTAAAGAAACATCATATCCAATACGATCAAGTCGAAGCATCCGTGACTGCGCTGGAGGAGCAAGGGAAAACGGCTATGCTCGTCGCCATTGACGGCGAAATCTCCGGCATTGTCGCGGTGGCAGATACAATCAAATCATCCTCCCCTCAAGCCATCGCCCGGTTGAAAGAGCAAGGGATTCACGTTGTCATGATGACAGGGGATAACAAGCGCACAGCAGAGGCGATCGCAAGACAGGCGGGCATTGAGCATGTCATCGCTGAAGTTCTGCCTGAGGAGAAGGCTGCTCACATTGCAGCGCTTCAGGAACAAGGAAAGAAAGTCGCCATGGTCGGAGACGGCATCAATGATGCACCAGCCCTTGCGACAGCAAATATTGGGATGGCGGTTGGAACAGGTACAGACGTTGCTATGGAAGCGGCAGATATTACGCTCATGACAGGAGACCTCCATGCCATTGCAGATGCGCTTGAGTTTAGTAAAAAAACGATGAGAAATATTAAGCAAAATCTATTTTGGGCGCTTGCCTATAACTGTATTGGGATACCGGTAGCTGCATTCGGATTCCTTGCCCCATGGCTTGCAGGAGCGGCAATGGCCTTTAGCTCCGTGTCGGTTGTTCTGAATGCGCTCAGATTGCAGCGGTTGAAACCTGTAAGAGAGGGAGTGGCAGAATGAAGCTGAATGTCAAATGGATTTGGACATTGAGTGCATTGATCTATGTTGCTTTCGTACTCATTGGATATGCCATATATGATGAATTTTATGCAAATCAAGATACGCCAAGTGAACAGATCATTAAAACTTCGCCAAAAGCGAAGTCTTTTTTTAACAATTTTGTGGAAAAACCCACCTTTTTAAAGATTTTTCATAAAAAATTCATTTGTTTTTGTTCCTTTTTGTCGTTTTTTGTAGGTTCATCGTTAAGATGCGATTAAGCAACAAAGAAAGCGTTATCAAAAAAAGGGGGTTCACGTATGAAAAAGTTAGGGTTAGCTTCTCAAATACTCATTGCACTTGTTCTGGGTGTTATCGTAGGAGCGCTGTTTTATCAAAATGAAACCGTTATTAATGTGTTAACGCCAATTGGCGATATATTCATTCATTTAATTAAAATGATCGTTCTTCCAATTGTTATTGCTGCATTGATTGTAGCCGTTGCAGGTGTAGGGGATATGAAAACCATCGGAAGACTCGGCGGAAAAACGATCCTTTACTTCGAGATTGTCACAACGATTGCATTAGCAGTTGGACTGCTTGCAGCGAACTTCTTCCACCCTGGTACAGGAATTGATATGAGCAACATGGAAAAGGGAGATATCTCGAAATATGAAGAGACGTCTAAGGCTTCTTCCGAAAAAGCTAGTTTCTCTGAAACCATTGTGCATCTTGTGCCAACAAACGTTTTCCAATCAATCGCAGAAGGTGATCTATTACCAACCATCTTCTTTACAGTTTTATTCGGATTAGGAATTGCCGCAGTAGGAGACAAAGGGAAACCAGTGTTAGGGTTCTTTGAGGGCATACTCGAAGCCATGTTCTGGGTGACCAATAAAGTGATGAAGTTTGCACCATTTGGTGTATTCGCACTCATCAGTGTGACGGTGATCAAATTCGGGGTCGGGGCGCTCCTCCCACTAGGTAAACTTGTACTTGTCGTTTACGGCACAATGGCATTCTTCGTCATTGTCGTACTTGGCATTATTGCAAAATTGGCTGGGACAAGCGTCTTTACACTATTTAGAGTGTTAAAAGAAGAAATTATTCTTGCATTCTCAACAGCAAGTTCAGAAGCTGTACTGCCTAGATTAATGGACAAAATGGAGAAGTTCGGCTGCCCGAAAGCGATCACGTCGTTCGTTATCCCAACAGGGTACACCTTTAACCTGGATGGAAGTGCGATCTATCAATCCATTGCCGCCATATTTGTTGCCCAAATGTACGGCATGCCGCTTTCCATTTATGAGCAAATTACGTTACTATTAATCTTAATGCTGACATCAAAAGGTATGGCTGGTGTACCAGGTGCATCTATCGTTGTTGTCATCACGACACTTGGTGCAATGGGACTTCCGCTTGAAGGACTTGCCTTCATCGTTGGGATCGACCGTATTCTTGACATGGTTCGTACAACAGTGAACGTATTTGGTAACTCACTTGCAGCGATTGTGATGTCTAAGTGGGAAAAAGTATTTGATCAAGAGAAATCGAAAAAGTATATTGAGGAATTAAAGCAACAAACAAAAGCAGCGTAAAAAAGGAGATCTTTTCAAATGACGAAGCTACAGGATAAGCAAGTTCGAATCGAACGAGACTTTCTAGGTGAAAAGGAAGTAGACACGCAAGCATATTACGGAATTCAAACATTACGTGCAGTGGAGAACTTTCCAATTACAGGCTACCGTATTCATGAGGAACTCATCAAAGCATTAGGGATTGTCAAAAAGGCAGCCGCACTTGCAAATATGGATACACAGCGACTTTATGCTGGTCTTGGAGAAAAAATTGTTCAAGCCGCAGATGAGGTCATCGAAGGAAAATGGAACAACCAATTTATTGTCGATCCAATTCAAGGCGGGGCTGGCACTTCAATGAATATGAATGCCAATGAAGTCATTGCAAACAGAGCGCTTGAACTACTAGGAAAGGAAAAAGGCGCTTATACTGAGCTGAGTCCAAATACGCATGTGAACATGTCGCAGTCAACAAACGACGTTTTCCCAACAGCGATTCATATTTCGACATTGAATATGATTGAAAAGTTACTTTATACGATGGAAAACATGCATCAAGTCATGACTGAAAAAGCGCAGGAATTTGATCATGTGATCAAAATGGGACGTACGCATCTTCAGGACGCTGTTCCAATCCGACTTGGTCAAGAGTTTAGTGCCTATGCAAAGGTTCTCGCTCGTGATATTAAACGCATCAAGCAGTCTAGACAGCATTTATATGAAGTCAATATGGGTGCAACAGCAGTCGGAACTGGACTGAATGCAGATCCTAAATACATTCGTCAAGTAGTCGGCTATCTATCTGATATCAGTGGATTACCATTAGTTGGAGCTGATGACTTAGTCGATGCAACGCAAAATACGGATGCTTATACAGAAGTATCTGCTGCGTTAAAAGTATGTATGATGAATATGTCCAAAATGGCGAACGATATTCGTTTGATGGCTTCAGGTCCAAGAGCAGGCTTTGGTGAGCTTCATTTGCCGCCTAGACAGCCAGGTTCATCGATCATGCCAGGGAAAGTCAACCCAGTGATGCCAGAGGTCATGAACCAAGTGGCGTTCCAAGTCATCGGGAATGATCATACGATCTGTCTTGCATCAGAGGCTGGTCAGCTTGAACTGAACGTGATGGAACCAGTCCTTGTGTTCAACTTGCTTCAATCTCTCAGCATCATGAAAAATGTATTTGAGTCCTTCGTAGACAACTGCTTGCGTGACCTAAAAGCAGATGAATCTAGATTAAAAGAATATGTAGAAAAGAGTGCTGGTGTCATGACGGCGGTCAATCCGCACATTGGTTATGAAGCTGCTGCACGAATTGCCAGAGAAGCGATTCTTACAGGCGTATCTGTACGTGAGCTTTGTCTGCAAAATGATGTTTTATCAGAGGAAGAGCTTGATGTCATCTTAAACCCTTTTGAAATGACAAAACCAGGTATTGCTGGCGCATCACTTTTAGAAAAGGATCGTTTAGAAGATTAAGCTGCATCATGATAAGCGCACACCGACAAAGTTCCGGTGTGCGCTTTTTCATGGACTGTTTGTTTTTCTCAAGATCACATAGTATACTATCGTCAATTATTAGGGATGTGACTGCGTTTGAATCTACTGAAAAAATGGCTGAATACAGAGCCTTATTTAATTGTGATGCTCATTGTACTGACACCGATTGGCGGAGAGCTAAAATTTTATCCGTTTGATGACAGCTTTCGGGTCAGCTTTGGGACCGTTGTCTTTTTCTTTATTCTGCTTCAAATGAAAAGATTCCCGGCATGGGCAAGCGGAATCATTGCAGGGGTATCTGTTTTTGCGTTTCGGGTGCTGCTTGATACAGCCGTGACAGGCCACCTGCCGCTGGAAGAGGCGGTTTCATTAAGGTTGCCTTCCCTGCTTTATTATGTCGTCTATGGCACGCTTTTTTATTTATTGCAGGTCAGACGTTTCCGCGATAAGCCTTGGCTGATTGGGGCGACAGGCATCATCATGGAACTGTGCGCGAGCGTTGTTGAGATGGTTGCGCTTCGAGGCACCATTGATGAAATTTTAACGGTGCGGACGCTGTTTCAACTATTTGTTTTGGCGATTTTTAGAAGCTTTTTCGTATTGGCTTGTTATACAATGATTCGGTTATACGAAGAGCAGGCGAGAGAGCGTCAGATGAAAAAAGAAAAGGAACATCTGCTTATGCTGCTTTCGAACCTTTACACGGAATCTACATACTTTCATAAGACACTTGCACATGCTGAGCACATTACAGCTACATCCTATCAATTGTATCAATCCCTTCATCACGCAAAGGATGCGGAATCATTGGATTTGAAAAAGCTTGGAAAAACAGCCCTGCAAATTGCAGGAGAGGTGCATGAAATCAAAAAGGATAATCAGCGGATTTTTTCTGCTTTATCAAAGCTGATTCATGAGGAGAAATTTCAGGAGTATGAAAGCCCTGCCCATATTGCTGGGCTTGTGATTCGTATCCATGAAAATTACGCAGAATCACTTAAAAAAAACATTGTCTTTCACTATGATGAAGAAGGGCAGCATCCCGTCTATCATGTGTATACCATTCTATCTTTGTTAAATAACATAGTATCTAATGCCGTTGAAGCTATTCCAGTCGATGGAGAGGTGTCACTATCCATTTCGCGGGAAGAGAAAGATGTGATCTTTGAAATCAGTGACAATGGGCCTGGCATTAAAGAGAGAAATCATCATGTGATTTTTAAACCCGGCTTCACTTTAAAATACGACCAGGCGGGGAATCCATCAAGCGGTATCGGACTTTCCTATGTGAAGGATACAGCGGAGAAGCTTGGCGGAAGGGTTGAGATGAAGAGTATCCCAAATAAACAAACGATTTTCACATTAACGATACCAGTTGATCAAGTCAGTAGAAAAGAGGGGATTGGGAGATGAGATTTTTTATTGTCGATGATGATGAAGCCGTTCGTTCTTCACTGGCTCAGCTCATTGAAGATGAAGAGCTTGGCATTGTGGCTGGAGAAGCAGAGGATGGCGCAGAATTAACTGCCAGCTACTTAAATGATTTGCACATTGATATCTTATGTATTGATCTTCTGATGCCGGAAAGGGACGGGCTTGAAACGATTCGAGCAATCAAGGATGAGTTTCATGGGAAATACTTAATGCTGTCACAGGTAGAAACAAAGGAATTAATCGGACAGGCCTATGCGCTTGGCGTCGAGTATTATGTGACAAAGCCGATCAATCGGGTAGAAGTCTTAAGTGTGCTCCACCTCATGATTGAACGTCTTCATTTAGAGCACTCGATTGAAAATATTCAGCACTCGCTCAAATCGGTGATGCAGTTCCAGCAGCGGGGCCAGACGAAAACGAAGCAGCGGGGGAAAAGTCTTGCAGAGGCAGGTCAGTTCTTACTGGCGGAGCTTGGAATTGTCGGCGAGAAGGGGTCTAAAGATTTATTAGATATGATTCTCTTTACAGATCAGTATCTAGCGTTACATGCCGATCATCACGATTCCTTTCCTTCTTTGAAGGTCATTTTCACCGGGATCACGGAGGATAAATTAAATGAGCCTTACACATCAGCAGACATCGCAAGAGAAGCGAAGGCAGCGGAACAGAGGGTAAGGCGAGCGATCAACCAATCATTGAAACACATTGCATCGCTCGGATTAACGGATTATTCCCATCCAAGCTTTGAAAACTATGCATCTAAATTTTTCGATTTCACCATTGTACGAAAGAAAATGAGTGAACTGACAAAAGAGTCAAACGGAAGAGAAGCACACACCCGCATCAATGTGAAGAAATTTGTGCAGGTGCTCTACTACGAAGCAAAGCGTATTTTTATGGAAGATTAAAAAAAGACATGCTCGCCTATTGCGGAGGCATGTCTTTTTTTGTGATGGATTGCAGATGCATCTCCAGCACGGAGCGCATGAGCTGAGGCGGTAGACGGTGAGGCTGCAAGATTCCATTCAAAGCAAGCCCATTGACGACCGCATAAAGCCGTTCTGTCTCCAGTAAAAGATCGGTATGCTCTAGCAGCAGCTCAGCCTCTTTTAATTTCGTTAAACAAGCATGAACGGTTTGGAAAAGATCGTTATACATCTCTGCATTGAGCGGCTGTAAATCGGATTCAGTCAGGGATTTAATCGTAAAAGCCTGCCACACCTCCATTTCAAATTTTCGTTCTTCATCAAGTGGAAGGACTTGCTCCAATAAAGTGGGGAGCTTTCTTCCTGATCTGTACGCCGATTTTGGATCTGGTCCTTCTTGCGGCTACTTATATGGATTCAAGGCAAGGGGCGGTGGCGAGTGTCATCCACGGACTTGCGGCTGTTTATATTGGCGTGAGTCTGACCTTTGGGCATCAAATGGTGAAATGGGCAGATGCCCGGTTTGCTTATCGATTTGCAGGAGACCCGAAGCCAAAGGGAAAACCAAAGTACGGCAAGGAGCGGTCTATGTATGAAATGGTCAGCTGGGTGAGGCATTTAGCTGCTTGGGTCATCGGAGCCGGTTTACTTTTTGGGCTCACCTTTCTCATTCAAGCACCAGAACGAACCGAATCATTGATGCAGCTTGCCTATGTGTGGGGAATGGTCTTAATCGTTGATTTCCTAATTAGCATCAGTTATGTGATTTGGCCGAAAAAACATCCACAAAATATGGCAGGCTAACAGAAAAGACAGGCGGACTCACTCCACCTGTCTTTTCTCATGATGACAACCCTTTGTAAATGGTGTCAATATTCCATTTCATCATCTTATAGTAGCTGTCTCCATCTTCACCTTTCTTTCCAATGGAGTCAGTGAATACTTTTCCCTTAATCGGTACCCCAGTTTCTTCAGAAAGGCTTTCAAGGCTGCGTTTATCTACACTTGTTTCAAGAAAGAGAGCAGGAACTTGATGATCTTTGACAAAATGAATGATGCGTTTCATTTGTCCAGGTGTTCCTTCGCTTTCTGTATTGATCTCCCAAATGTAGCCCGCTTTCAGTCCATACGCATCTGCAAAATACTTGAATGCTCCCTCACTTGTGACAAGGAGTTTTTTGTCTTTTGGCAGCTGATCAAACTTGTCTTTTGCTTCATGATGAAGAGCTTGAAGCTTCTTGATGTAGGCGTCTGCATTTTTTTCGTAATCCTCTTTATGCTCGGGGTCCGCTTGAATGAGCGCATCCCGGGCATTTTGTGCATAAATAATGCCATTTGCAACATTCAGCCAGGCATGGGGGTCCTGCTGACTTTCCAGCCCTTTTGAAGATAAATGCTTTACTTTGACGCCCTTACTCAATTCGGCTACAGGGGCATTATCCCCGTTCTTGCCGCTCGATTCAAGCAGCTTTTGAAACCAGCCATTCCCTGTTTCGAGGTTTAAGCCATTGTATAGAACAAGGTCTGCATCCGTCGTATGCTGAACATCCTTTGGCAGTGGATCGAATTCATGTGGGTCTGTACCAATGGGAACAATGCTGTGAATAGAGACATGCTGTCCGCCTACTTCCTTCACGATGTCATAAAGAATGGAATAGGTCGTGACAACTTTTAATTTGCCATCATCTTTGCCGGAATTATTTTGTTGAGTAGAACAACCTGCGATCACCATAAGGGCAATGAATACTGCGGTCAAACGGATTGCAAATACCTTCTTCATGTAGTTCCTCCTTTTACATAGACGCTTCCTTTTTTAACTGCGTTCGTTTTCGTTTAGATTTTAATGATCTCCATAAAATACCTTGCTTTGGTGAAAAGATAAAGGCACTGCCGAATAAAATGGTCGCGACTAGCACGATGGAAGCACCAGACGACAAGTTATACGTAAAACTCAGCCCAAGTCCCGCGATGGCAGAAACGGCACCGAAAAAAGCAGATAAATAAATCATGATCCATAGCCGGTCTGTCAAGAGATAAGCGGTGGCGGCCGGCGTAATAAGCATCGCAACGACAAGAATAATACCAACGGTTTGCAGCGACGCGACGGTTACAAGGGTCAATAATGTCATGAGAAAATAATGGATCATTCGATTCGGTAAACCGTAAACAGAAGAAATGACCGGATCAAATGAACTAATAAGCAGCTCTTTGTAGAACACGATGACGGCCAGTAAAATAAAAATGCCGATTCCGAGCGTAATCCACATATCAGAGGAACGAACAGCTAGTACGTTTCCAAACAAGATATGATATAAATCACTGGAACTTTTCAAAAATGTAATGAGAATGATCCCAATTGAAAAAAAGGCGGTGAATACAATGCCGATGGCAGAATCATTTTTAATGCGGCTGTTTTGACTGACATATCCGATGCCAATCGCTGTTAGCACACCAGTTAAGACGGCTCCGAAAAAAAAGTTAATCCCTAGCATATAAGAGATGGCGACACCTGGCAGCACGGCGTGTGAAATGGCATCTCCCATCAGTGCCATGCCTCGTAAAATGATAAAGCAGCCAATGACACCGCAAATAATGCCTACCATGACGGATGTAAATAACGCTTTTTGTAAAAACGCATACTCAAAGAGTCCGGTTAAGAATTCCATTACACGTCTCCTCCTGCTGATTTTAAGAATGGTAGCTGCGTTTCATATGCCTCCAGCATCACCTCTGGACGAAGAATGTCATGTACAGGTCCTGCCTTGATCAATTTTTTATTTAAAAGAACGAGGTGGCTGAAGTAATCATCGGCCTTACTTAAATCATGGTGGACGACCAGAATGGTTTTCCCTTCATCTCGTAATTCCTTCAAAATGCGAATCATCGTTTCTTCACTTGTCATATCAATCCCGACAAAAGGTTCATCCAAACAAAAGAGCTGTGTGTTTTGAGCAAGTGCTCTTGCAAGGAAGACACGCTGCTGCTGACCGCCGGATAATTCACCGATCTGTCTTTTGGCAAAGTCCTGCATCCCGACTTTTTCTAAGCAATGGTATGCATAGGCTCGGTCTTCTTTTTTGGGTCGTTTCATTAGTCCAAGCTTCGGATATGTTCCAAGTAGAACGGTATCCAGTACATGAATAGGAAATGTCCAGTCTAGATCATTTCTCTGCGGTACATATGCGATCTGTTTTCTGACTTGTTTAAAGGGCTGTTCAAAAAAGTGAATATCCCCTTGATCTTTTTCAATTAAATCCAAACATGCTTTCAATAAAGTCGATTTACCGGCACCATTTGGACCAATGATTCCTGTCATCGTCCCTTCCTGTATGGAAAGAGAGATGTTTTCTAATGCATCTTGTCCGTGATATGAGACATGAAGACGGTCGATTGTTAAAGCATTTGACATCTCTTGCGGCCCCTTTCAATCATCATTGCGCTTCCTAAAGATATATGCATACATTAAATAATTTTGACTAAAGGATGAAATGATTCACTTGCGCTAATTTGTTTCCTTGGGAAAACTTTTATTTTATTCTAAGCGTATGTCCTTCTTTTGTAAAGAGAAATGCTGTACTTATTTCGTTAGAGGTCAAACGATCGTTTTTATGTTATGCGACGGGCGGGGGACATGAGCTTGGTTTATTGAAAATCCACGTGACAGCATTGGACACAAAAAAACAATTATTTGCTCATAAATGATTGACAGTTGATCAGATCTCCACATATAATAAGGGTAATTCAATATATGAATACGTGCTCATATATAACATCCATAGTATCTGATATAGGTTTGATTGAATCAGGGAATGCTACTTATATAGAAAAAGGTGAGAACATGAAAAAGATGAAAGATGAATACGTATTAAGCGGTCTTGATTGCGGCAACTGTGCACGTAAAATTGAAACAGGTGTCAGCAAAATGGATGGAGTTGAAGCTTGCTCTGTTAATTTTGCGACAGGCACATTGACTGTCACACATGCAGATAAACAAGAAACGATGTCAAAGCGTATTGCGAAAACCGTTCAGTCCATTGAACCTCATGTGAGTGTATCACCAAAAGAAGAAGGACATCATCACGATCATGATCATGGGACAAAGAACTTAAAAACGATTGTTCTGAAATTAATTGGCGGTGCTGTGATTGGAACAGCTGCCTATTTTATACCTGAAGATGGTTTGCTGAAGTTCGTCATGTTTTTCGCAGCGTATTTACTAGTCGGCGGTGATGTCGTCTTTAAAGCGCTGAAAAATATCGTGCGCGGCCAAGTATTTGATGAGAACTTTTTAATGACCATTGCAACGGTTGGTGCTTTTGTCATTCAGCAATATCCAGAGGCACTAGCTGTCATGCTGTTTTACCAAATTGGAGAGCTCTTCCAAGGGGCGGCAGTGAATCGTTCAAGACGATCGATTAGTGAATTAATGAATATTCGCCCTGAATATGCGAATCTCAAAGTGGGACATGAAACGAAAAGAGTAAAGCCGGAAGAAGTAAAAGCGGGTGACCGCATCGTCGTCAAACCGGGTGAGAAAATTCCGCTGGACGGACTTGTCATTGAAGGTTATTCACTCGTGGATACCTCTGCATTAACAGGGGAATCTGTTCCTCGAGATGTAGAAGCAGGAAAAGAAGTTCTTGCAGGATTTGTGAATCAAAACGGGATGCTTGAAATCGAAGTACAAAAAGAGCTAAGCGAATCGGCTGTTACGAAGATTTTAGATTTGGTGGAGAATGCGAGCAGCCGAAAAGCACAGACAGAAAACTTTATCACAAAGTTCGCAAAATATTATACACCTGCGGTCGTCGTGCTAGCATTATTGCTTGCCTTTATGCCGCCGCTCCTCATTCCATCAGCACAATTGTCTGACTGGGTTTACCGGGCGCTCGTCTTTCTCGTGATCTCTTGTCCTTGTGCACTAGTTGTCTCCATCCCATTAGGATTCTTCGGTGGAATCGGTGCGGCATCTAAACGAGGCATTCTTGTGAAAGGCAGTAACTATTTAGAAGCACTGAACTCTGTGCGCTATGCTGTATTTGATAAAACTGGCACACTCACAAAAGGGAACTTTACGGTGACCAATATCGTGACAACGAGTGACAAGTGCTCAAAAGAGGAACTGCTTTCTTTTGCGGCTCTGGCAGAAGCCCATTCCTCGCACCCGATTGCAGAATCAATTAAAGCTGCTTACGGTTCACCGCTTGATGAGAGCCAGATTGAAGCATATGAGGATATTGCTGGACATGGAATTAAAGCCACGATTAGCGGTGTCCATGTATTAGCTGGAAATCACCGCTTAATGGAAAGAGAAGGCATTGCGTTTGAAAAAGAAAAACGAAGCGGAACCGTTGTGTACATGGCAATAAACGGTGAGTTTGCCGGATCTATTTTGATTGCAGATGAATTAAAGAATGATGCGGTCGAAGCAGTCTCTGCATTAAAAGCGTCTGGGATTAAAACAGTCATGCTCACTGGTGATGCCAAACAAGTAGGGACTGCGGTCGCCCAGCAAATTGGTATTGACGAAGTGCATACTGAATTATTGCCACAGGATAAAGTAACGAAATTAGAAGAAATCGATCAGAAAAAAGCCCCTCAAGAAAAGCTATTATTTGTTGGGGACGGC
Organism: Bacillus sp. A015; assembly: GCF_053851875.1. Taxonomy (NCBI): domain Bacteria; kingdom Bacillati; phylum Bacillota; class Bacilli; order Caryophanales; family Bacillaceae; genus Bacillus; species Bacillus sp. A015. The sequence continues at coordinate 16,292 of NZ_JBSPZB010000010.1, read as the reverse complement.
ATTAATGATACACCGGTATTAGCAAGAGCAGACATAGGAATTGCAATGGGCGGGCTTGGTTCAGATGCAGCTGTCGAAGCGGCTGATATCGTCATCATGACGGACCAGCCATCAAAGGTAGCAGAAGCCATCGCTGTTGCGAAACGAACAAAAAGGATTGTATGGCAGAATATCGCATTTGCTCTTGGTGTCAAAGGCGTTTTCCTGTTACTCGGTGCATTCGGTATTGCGACCATGTGGGAAGCCGTCTTCTCGGATGTCGGTGTTACCGTACTTGCGGTTTTAAATGCGATGAGGGTCATGAAATAAAATTGTAAGGAAAAATTCATGAATACCACCTTTCATAATGGCCCCCCTCTTGTTAAAATAGAAGAAGCTGGATAATGGCATTTTTCTAAGCTATTATCCTTTTTCTTTTTTTAGGAATGAAAAAGATAAGGTAGGTGCTTATGTGAGTAAGAAAAATAATCAATCTTCATCCATTAAATTTGCCGTCATTTTAACCATCGTCGCAGCTCTTCTCATCGGTCTATTTGTTGTGATTGGGAACAATAACAGCCAAGAAGCACAAACAGTTGACAGTAAGCCTTCTATTAAAGGACAGCCTGTCATGGGGGACAAAAACGCAGCGGTGCAAATCGTCGAGTTTGGGGACTACAAATGTCCGTCATGTAAATCATTTGAAACAGACATTTTCCCGAAACTGAAAGCAGACTACATAGATAAAGGCGATGTATCCTTTTCATTTATTAACTTACCACTGCCTGTTCATGGAGATGGCGCAGTGTTAGCAGCACTAGCTTCTGAAGAAGTGTGGAAAGAAGATCCAAAAAACTTCTGGGCATTCCATGAAGCTATCTATCAAGCACAGCCAGGTAGTGAAGCAGAATGGGTTACGCCTGCTAAGCTGACTGAACTAGCGAAAAAGACAACAAAAATTGATACGGACAAGCTAAAAGATAACTTATCAAAGAAAACGTATCAGCCGCAGCTGAACACAGACGATCAGCTTGTGAACAAATATAAAGTCAATTCAACACCAACGATTTTTATTAATAATCAACAAGTTCAAAACTTTTATGACTATGATGAAATCAAACAATTAATTGATCAAGAGCTCAAAGGGAAGAAATCATGAAAAATAAGCTGATTTACTTGTACAGTGCTTGGATTGTCTCTATCGTTGCGACGATGAGCAGCCTGTATTTAAGTGAAATAAAGAAGCTTATCCCATGCGATATGTGCTGGTTTCAGCGCATTTTCATGTACCCGCTTGTGCTTTTACTTGGAATTGCTACATTCCGGGGCGATGTCAAAGTGAAGTACTACGTTCTGCCTTTGGCAGTGATTGGTGCTGGCTTTTCCATCTATCATTATATGGAACAAAAGATCCCAGGATTTGCATCGATTCGTCCTTGCCTCAGCGGCATTCCTTGTTCCTTTGATTATTTGAACTGGTTTGGTTTTATCACCATTCCACTATTGGCTCTTATTGCATTTATTCTTATCATCATTAGTATGCTGCTGTTAAATGCAAAAAAAGATTGAGGAGATAGCCTGCTTATAAGTGGGCTATTTTTTATTTTTGCAAAAAGATTAAATTTAAAGAAAATTTGTATTGCTTTTCGCTTGTGTCAGATATACATTAAGGGGTAGTGTTAGATGATTAGATCATGGTAAGGAGATAAGCGGAAAATGGCATGGGAAGTCTTAAGTATCATTGGCATTATCGCATTCGCCATTAGTGGCGCGATTGTGGCAATGGAGGAAGAGTACGATATTCTTGGTGTGTATATTTTAGGGATTGTGACAGCATTTGGCGGTGGAGCGATTCGTAATTTATTAATCGGACTCCCGGTATCGGCTTTATGGTCACAGGGCAAGATGTTTACGATTGCCCTTGTGTCGATTACGATTGTGTTTCTATTTCCAAAGCTCTTGCTCAAGCATTGGAGCACATGGGGGAATTTCTCGGATGCCATCGGCTTAGCAGCCTTTGCGATTCAAGGCGCATTATTTGCTGTGCAAAGAGAGCTCCCGCTCAGTGCGGTTATTGTGGCAGCCATTTTGACTGGGAGCGGCGGCGGGATTGTGCGTGATCTCCTGGCAGGGCGCAAGCCGCTTGTTTTAAAAGCGGAGATTTACGCAGTATGGGCAGCACTTGGCGGCTTATTTGTAGGACTTGGTTTAGCCCAAGGAGAGCTCGCACTGTATCTGCTGTTTCTCATCCTCGTCACATGCCGGGTTTGTTCCTACTTATTCAAATGGCGGCTTCCCGCTAGGTCTTATTTTTTAAATAAAGGGTAAAAAAAGAGGGCGGCAATTTCGCTCTTTTTTTGTTTTATTCGAGCTGGATGTCAGCAGGTCATGCCATTTTCGTGTAAAATAAAAGTAGGTTTTTTATTCATCATTGGAACATTACATGTAATAAAAATTTTGTCATTTGGCTGAATATCTGGATTCAGCCTTTTTTTGCCTAGATGGATTGTCATGTTGTTGGTTTCACTTTTTGCGGGATACTAAAAAGCACTTATGATCGGACGGATGGATGGACCAAAAAGAAATAAACGCATCTTTGCATGTAAGCAAAACATGACGAACATAATAAAATAGGAGGGACATGTACTAGTGGAGATTTTTCTGGCAGTGCTCGTACTATTAGCACTCATTGCATCATCTAATATTATCAATCGTTTTCTGCCCTTTATTCCAGTTCCGTTAATCCAAGTGGGCTTAGGGATATTGGTCGCCGCTTTTCCTTCAGGTTTACATATTTCTTTAAATCCTGAGCTGTTTTTCGTGTTGTTCATTGCGCCGCTTCTATTTAATGACGGGAAGCGGACCCCAAGGGATGAGCTATGGAAATTAAGAGCGCCTATTCTCCTCTTAGCACTTGGTTTAGTGTTTGCGACAGTTATTGTAGCGGGATATACCATTCATTGGATGATTCCAAGCATTCCGCTTCCAGCCGCATTTGCGCTTGCAGCGATTCTTTCACCAACAGATGTGGTCGCAGTGAGTGCCTTATCCAGCCGTGTGAATATGCCAAAAGGCATCATGAGGCTGCTGGAAGGGGAAGGGCTGATGAACGATGCATCAGGACTTGTCGCCTTTAAATTTGCCATTGCTGCAACTGTTACTGGGGCTTTTTCAATTGCTGAGGCATCCTTTAGCTTTGTCCTTATTGCCGCTGGCGGATTATTGACTGGATTTATTCTATCCTTTTTTATCATTCGTTTCCGCTATTTCCTCCGCCGTTTAGGAATGGACGATGTCACAATGCACATCATCCTGCAAATCCTTACGCCATTTGTGATTTATCTAGCAGCTGAAGAAATCGGCGTATCCGGCATTTTAGCGGTTGTTGCTGGTGGTGTGACGCATGCAATTGAGCAAGATCGAATGGAAGGGAATTTAGCAAAACTGCAAATTGCTTCTTCAAACACATGGAATATTATTTTATTTATTTTAAACGGCCTTGTTTTCGTTTTACTTGGATTGCAGATTCCGGATGTATCCACAGTCATTTTCCAGGATGAAGCATTTAATAATATGCAGGTCATTAGTTACATTTTAATCATTACACTCTGTCTCATGGTTCTAAGATTCTTATGGGTATGGCTGTTCTGGGCAGGTAACTGGAGTGTAACGAGAAAGCAGAATGTGAAAAAACCGAAGCTGCGCGCTTCGATGCTGATGACATTCTCCGGTGTTCGTGGTGCTGTCACTTTAGCCGGTGCCTTCTCAATACCATTTACGCTTGCGGACGGATCACCATTCCCTGAGCGGCATTTGATTATTTTCCTCGCAGCAGGCGTGATCTTATGTACTCTCATTTTAGCTAGTGTGCTCTTGCCTATTTTATCTGAGAATAAAGATAAGCAAGTTGCTGTGGACTTAAATACAAAGATTCAGCACGCGAAACGGAAACTGCTGAGAAGTGCCATTAAAACCTTAAAAGAAGGAATGAATGAGGACAATAGGGAAGTGTCACTTGCACTCATCAATGATTACCGAATGAAGCTGAGAAATATTCAGCGAGAGCCGTACCAATTTGGGATGAGAAAACAGGAACGGAAAATCAGATTGCATGGAATTAAAGCAGAGCAAATGAAGCTTCAGCAATTAATTGATGAAGAGAAATTAGATAAAGAAGAAGCCTATGAACTGCAAGAGAGATTTCATGAGCTGGAAATGCTGTATTCAAACTCCTTTAAAATTCGTTTTTCAAAAGTGAAGTTTCTGCGCTTGCTTCAATGGCTCCAATTATGGCGGCCGGATGAGCGCGTTTCAAGCGGCATTTTAGAAAACGAGGAATCGTACAAACAAATTCGTAAGAAAACCGCTGAAGCTGCAGTAGATTCGATCAAACAGCATATGACAGATGAAAATAAACAAACATGTCACCAAGTCATTGGTTTTTACAATCAAGTGATTTTCCGCTGTGAACACGGTCCATCTTTCTTTCAGCAAAAAGATCGTGCCTTTGACAGAAAGAAAAAGGAGCTCAACTTCCAAGCTGTACAGACGATTCGAAATGAAATTCAAACCTTATATGAAGATGGCGAAATCAATCGTGATATTGCCCATCATTTAAGGGAGTATATCAATGACATGGAAGCAGTCTTGCTAACCAATACGTGATGTTGTCATCTCCTCCCCTATGTTTTATGATGAAGAAAGAGAACGAGCAGGGGGAGATCAATGATGGCGTATTATGGAGCAATTGAAGCTGGAGGTACAAAGTTTTGTTGTGCAATTGGCAATGAGTATGGGGAGATTCTAGAGGAAATGACGATTCCTACAGAGCACCCGGAAAAGACATTACAAAAGCTCATTCCATTTTTTCAAAAATATGAAATAGAAGCATTAGGGGTCGGCTCTTTTGGACCGATCTGTGTCCAAAAGGACGATCCTTCTTACGGTTATATCATGAACACGCCGAAGGTCGAATGGAAGCATTACCCGTTCATCCCGGAGCTAGAGAAACAATTAGGAGTACCTGTGTCCTTTACAACAGATGTCAATGCGGCAGCATTAGGTGAATTGACAAAAGGGGCAGCCAAAGGGCTGAACAGCTGTATGTATATCACAGTTGGCACGGGTATTGGTGCCGGAGCTGTTGTGAAAAATGAGCTTCTTCATGGTCATTCACATCCAGAAATGGGACATATCCTTGTCAGGCAGCATGAATCAGACCAGTTTGCAGGTGTCTGCCCAGCGCACGGTACTTGCTTAGAAGGACTGGCAGCTGGACCAGCGATTGAGAAAAGGTGGGGAAAGCCGGCCAAGGAGCTCACTCAGGAAGAATCGGTTTGGGCACTTGAAGCGGATTATTTGGCACAGGCATTGATGCAATACACGCTCATTTTAAGCCCAGAACGCATCATTATGGGCGGAGGCGTGATGAAGCAAAGCCAGCTGTTTCCGCTCATTCGAGAGAAGCTTGCTGCCTATGTAAATGATTATGTAGATCTGCCGCCGCTTGATACATACATTGTCTCTCCTGGACTTGAGGACAAGGCTGGCATGACAGGCGCTTTGCTTTTAGCCATCGAAGCGAAGAGAAACGCCTGATAATAGAGTTTTAAAGCGCAACATGAGATAATGAAAAAGATGGAATCTATGAAAAAGGTGGTTGTTAACATGGTTAAAAGCTTGAATGATACCGTAACACTGAATAACGGAGTGGACATGCCTTGGTTTGGTTTAGGTGTATTCAAAGTGGAGGACGGCAATCAAGTGGTAGATGCCGTAAAAGCAGCCATACGAAACGGATATCGCAGCATTGATACGGCTGCCGTTTATAAAAATGAGACAGGCGTAGGGAAAGCCATTAAAGAATCTGGTGTGAAACGAGAAGAATTATTCATTACGTCTAAAGTATGGAACACAGATCAAGGCTATGACAAGGCGCTGGCTGCATTTGATGCAAGCTTAAATCGTTTAGGTCTTGATTACTTAGACCTCTATTTGATTCATTGGCCTGGTCCAAATGCAGATACATTTAAAGACACATGGCGTGCGCTTGAGAAGCTTTACAAAGATGGGAAAGTGAGAGCCATTGGCGTCAGCAACTTCTATATTCAGCATTTAGAAGAGCTGTTAAAAGATGCTGAGGTTGTCCCAGCGGTGAACCAAGTTGAGTTTCATCCGAAACTGACACTTGTCGAATTACGTCAATATGCAAAAGAAAAAGGCATTCAAATTGAAGCGTGGTCTCCGCTGATGCAAGGAAAGCTGCTAGATCATGACATATTGAAGGACATTGCGGCACGCTGCAACAAATCTGTTGCTCAAGTCATCTTGCGCTGGGATCTGCAAAGCGGCGTCGTGACAATTCCAAAATCAATCAATGAAGAACGCATTAAACAAAACGCAGACATTTTTGACTTCGAGCTTTCTCAAGAAGACATGGAAAAAATCGATGCATTAAATAATAACGAACGCGTCGGCTCGAATCCAGAGACGATGACGGTTGGGTTTGAATCATAACAAAATAGAATGATTTTAAAACACCTTTTGATAGGACTTGGGAGTGTTACACTTCTAAGACGATTGGAAAGGTGTTTTTTAAATCTTGAAATGTAAGTAAGTGTTGAAAAATATGCTTAATTCCTTAAAATAACCTTAAATTTAATAAATATATGGGAAGAGTAATACATTTAATGGTAATTTATTAATTGTAAATAAAAGGAGGGAATTATGTGAAAAAGGTCATTCTTAGCTTGTCGTTAACTTTGGGTTTTACTATCCTGCCTACAACATTTACTGAAGCAGCAAATGTTGATTTAAGCAAGGAGCAAAAAGTGATTCAAGAAGATTATTCTAGTAGTACCATGTATGTACAAACAATAAAGGAAACAAATAAAGGTGAGATGTCTACAAGTGCTTCGAAAGTTTATGCAAAAAGGCTCACCACGTCGAGAGGAAGCTTTCTAGCTTGGTCTAAATCATATGTTGATTGGAGATATTCCTCAGGTAAAATCAAGTCGAGTTCTGGTTCTCAAGACGCCGGCTATATCTTTCCTAACAAAGTTGAAAAAAATGGTTCGAAAAGATACTACAAGGGATCTACAATTCATAAATGGGCACATAAAACTACCCTTAAATTTGGAACACCCACACCGTGGGGAGATGTTACCTTTGTAAGTAACTCTTTTACAGATAGAGTGTGGGTAAATGGAAAAGGGAAACATGGTTGGGATTAACTTTATAGTTTAATAGAAAAGGCGCTACGTATGAAATATTACAGATAATCTCAATAAATACCAAGAGAGGTTTTGGAAATGATCCATATAAAGGGGCTAACAAAAACATATCGACATCAGCCTATTTTTGAAGATTTACATATTCAAATTGAACATCGAAAGGTCAATTTCATCATGGGGAAGAACGGATCTGGAAAAACGACTTTTATGAAATGTCTACTCCAGTTAGAACAATATGAAGGAGAGATTTTGTATAACCACCAGTCAATTGATCAAGTGAGACATGAAATCCAAGTGATGTATGATGATACGCCGCTCTATTTGAATTTAAACGGTTACCAAAATATACGTTTATTGTTAAATGTTCCCGTTGACCAAAAAAAGTGTATGGCGCTGGCACGTGAATATCTACCACATGAGATTCTAAAGAAAAAGGTCAAACATTACTCTTATGGCCAAAAAAAGAAGCTAAGTTTCATATTCATTGCATTAACCAAACCAACTTATTTGTTCTTAGATGAAATATCAAATGGTTTAGATTATGGCACAATGATGGAATTAAAAGCAATGATTAAGAAGTGGTCTGAAGACATGACCATTATTGCTACAGGTCATCAATTTGAATTTTACTCGTCTATTGTCGATGAATTGTTTATTTTAAAGGACAAATCAATGATTCAAATCCATGACTTTCAGGAAAAAGGAGAGGATTTGGGTGACGTTTATCAAGCATATCTTTAAGCTAATGAAAAAAGAGCTTTTATATCAATATTATGCTAAAACATTTCTTATCTTGTTCATTCCATTAATGCTGATTTCGTTATGGAATGTGTATGCTCAATATGAAACAACAAAATCAAATTATGCTCAATATGTAAAAACGGAAACTGAATATAAAGAGCTCGGCATTGATATTAAAAAAGCTTTGACGATGCCAGTTAATATAGAAGAAGGTGAATTAGCCGGTGCTGAAGGAGAAGTTGTAGAAAATGTCTTAAAGTATGATTATGAGCAGTTTATTCAGTCACTTCATTTGATGGAACCAGCGCAAGCCATTTCAACTACTTTAGAATGGATGGGGTTTATCTTTTACCCTCTTGCATTTGGTTTATATGCGGTCTATTTAACCACATATGATGTTAAATATAAAACGATGAAAATAAAAGCGGTTCGATATCAGTGGAACGATGTTTTATTTTCAAAGCAACTGTCTCTGTATGTGATCATTCTATTCTTTATTTCTATTATCTGTCTCATTTCGTATATGGCTAGTCATCTATTTTATTCTGTCATCTCACAGGATATATCTGTTCAGTTGTTTACATATAAAGATAGTACCGAATATTCTATACTTCTTCAATTGATGTTTGTTGTATGTACAAGCTGGTTATTTAGTACAATTGTTTTTTATTTAGGTAGTTTATGTCGAAGTTTTATTTTATCTGTGGTTATTTATATGGTCTATTTTTTATTGATCCCTAACTTAGGTGTCTTTGATTTGAAAAATATGATCGCCAACTTAGCTTTGCATCTGTTTTCTTTTAAAGGAAACTACCAATTATTTGTGCCTATTCCCATTAGTGTAACCACAATTCTGACCTGCCTTTCACTGCTTATCATCTTGTTATCATTTCTGACTTATACTGTGGTAAAACGGCAAAGTAAATATGTAGTATAGATCCCCCTATGTGAGAATAGGGGGGATTTTTTATGTGCTGCTTCGGCGCACAGCCAGCAGCATGATAAAAGACAATATCACAATACAAATCGTCCAAGCCCAAGCAAGCTCCATTCGTCCAGAATCGATGGCCACATAGATAGCGGTTGGGAGTGTTTGGGTTTTCCCTGGGATGTTGCCGGCAAACATTAAGGTCGCCCCAAATTCTCCAAGGGCCCTGGCAAAGCTGAGGACGCTGCCTGACAGCAGGGAAGGCAGGGCGAGTGGTACGGTGATATAGGCAAAGACTTGGAATGAATGAGCACCGTCTACTTTTGCAGCACCTTCAATGTCTGACTCAATCGTAGAAAACCCCGCTTTTGCTGATTGATACATGAGCGGGAAAGCCACAACTGTTGATGCAATGACTGCCGCCCACCATGTGAAGATGACAGGCTGATGGAAGATCCATTCAATGGCGCGTCCAATCACGCTATGCTTTCCGAACATGACAAGCAATAAAAACCCTACGACCGTTGGTGGGAGGACAAGCGGCATCATGAGGAGCGTTTCAACGATCATTTTCCCCTTAAAAGATGTTCGCGCCATCCAAAAGCCGATCGTTGTTCCAAAAACAGTAGCCAATAGTCCGCTGACGACGGCAACTTGAATCGACAGCCAAATAGGAGATAAAAACTCTTCAGTCAGCATAGGCATTATTTCACTTGAAAGCCGTACTTTTTAAAAATTGATGCGGCTGTATCTGATTGGAGATATTGAAAAAATGCCTTGGCTTCCTCTAAATGTTCTGTCCCTTTTACAATTCCTACTGGATAAATGATGGGGGAATGCATGTCCGGATTTGCCTCATCCACAATCTTTCCTTTTTTGGAAACGAGGGCGTCTGTCTTATACACAACACCAGCTTCCACATTCCCTGTCTCTACGTAGCTTAGAACTTGACGCACATCTTTGCCGTAGACAGCGTTCTTTTTCACTTGATTCCATATGTTCAGCTTTGTGAAAATCTCTTTTCCGTATGTACCAGCAGGAACAGATTCAGGTGTACCGAGAGCAATTTTTCCTTTTAAGTGCTGGACGTCTTGAAAGCTTTTGATAGAGGAAGAGCTTTCTTTTGGCACAATGAGGACAAGCTCATTTTGTATGGCATCCTTTGTATGATCCTGATCAATGTCTCCAGATTGGACAAGTTCATCGAAAGGCTCCTCAGCCGCAGAGAAAAAGAGATCCGCTTTTGCTCCTTGAGCGATTTGCTGCTTCAGTGCGCCTGATGACCCAAAATTATTTGTTAATGTGACGTTCGGATGCTGATCGTTAAAGGCGGATTCAATTTCCTTTAATGCATCTTGAAGGCTTGCAGCTGCTGAAATCACAAGCTCCGTCTTTTTGCTCGTATGTGATGACTTCATCTCTGTTTGACATCCGGTTAGGAGCAAACATAGGGTGATGAAGGCTAAGAATGTATACTTCATGTTCACACCTCTCATCATTCAATATCATGTATCCCTTATGATAATCAAACTTATTTGAGCATTCATAGGCTTTCAGCGTGTAGACAAACCCTCGCATTCTTTGTCAGTCCTGCGTGCCGGTGCTCACGAATGTCAAATTCGCTCCGCTCCAGTACTCGTCCTTCCTAGACTGCAAAGGTTTTCTATCACGCTGAAAAGAAGACAAAGGGCTAAAATAAAGGTCATTTTAGCCCTTTGTCAACAATCTGAAAGCCGCCAGATGGCAGCTTTTAATGCTGATAAAAACGCAGTAAATTCCCATTGATGACTTTGTCTGATAAGGAGAGCTCTTTATTGGCTTTTTCTATATAAGGCTGACAAACTTCATCTTGTTCAACAGGCTCTTTTGTTTTTTGGTCATAGCAGGTGTTCTTTGTATAGAGATAATCATCTGTAATAAAGTTTCCATTTCTCAGAACAGCGAAAGGCGTCCGTTCGTTTGAAAATAAGTCATTTCCAAATTGAATGGCATCCTTGGATTCTATACCGAGCAAGTGAAGGAGTGTTGGCTTTACGTCCATTTGGCCGGCTGTTTCAGATATTGTCTGCGGTGCTTGATCCGTGATACCAGGAATGTAGATTAAAAATGGCACCCGCTGTAGTTTGACAGCATCAAACGGTGTGATTTCATCCTTTTTGAGGAGCTCTGCCATTGCCTCATGATGTGCCTCTGAGATGCCATAGTGATCACCCATAAGGACGAACATCGTATTTTCATACAGTCCTTCTTCTTTCATGCGGTCAAAGAATGTCTTAATGGCTTCATCTTGATAGCGGACGGTCGTCACATAGCGGTTTAAAATGGCGCTAGTCGAATTATATTCATCAATAAATTGATCCTTTGGATCGATTTCAAATGGAAAGTGATTTGTCAATGTAATGAACGTGCTGTAATAAGGAGTCTTCAACTTCTTTAAATAATCAATGGATTGATCAAAAAAGTCGATATCCTTTAAGCCCCAGCCAGTCGAATTCTGTTCATTGACATCAAACGAATCGACATCATAAAAGCGATCAATCCCAAGCGATTCATACATCACATCACGATTCCAAAACGTTTTATTATTCGCATGAAATTGGACGGATTGATAATTCTGTTTTTTCAATTCCTTGTATAACGTGTCATATTCGTTGTCACTCGCTGTGAAAAAGACAGCGCCGCTGCTAGATGGATAGAGGGAATTTGCGACAATAAACTCTGAATCCGATGTCTTCCCTTGCTCTGTCTGCTGATAAAATTCATCAAAATAAAAGCTCTTTTTGGCCAGTTGATTTAAAAAGGGTGTGATGTATTGTCCATTCACCTTTTGGTCAACGACAAATTGCTGCGTTGATTCAAGTGAAATGAACACGACGTTCTTGCCTTTAGCAAGTCCAAAGTAGTCTTCGTTTGGTGCACTGTAATCAGCCTTTGTATAGTTGGCTACTGTTGAAAGTGTATCTTCATCTGCAAAGGCTTTTTGTCCAATACGCGCCGTTTGGGCAGCGCCGTCATACAGGTGGAATTGGAACAGCCCAAGGTTTCGTACGATGACTTCTCGATCATAAGAGCTTGTCAGAAATTGAGGATGATCCATCATGGCTGAGCTGACATGAAACAATAGAAAGCTGCAGCAGACCGCATAATACGTTTTGATCGTCTTGAATGACGCTTTTGGTGCTAATGGTTTACGCTTTAACAGCCATGCCAGCACCACGAAATCAATGAGCATCAGCACAAACAGCGGGTGGAACAACTCAGTCATGCTGCTGCCCATATCCCCCATGTTCTTGGCTTGAAATAACACGGGAATGGTAATGAAATCAATATAAAAACCGTAAAAGATCGTATTCGATATCAAGATGGCTGTCAGTATAAAATTTGCGGTCAATAAAAAAACCTTTTGTTTGGTTTCATTTAAAAAAAGAGCAATCCCAAACAAAGGGAGCAAAAAGCTGAGTGGATTGATCAAAAGCAGCCATTCGTGAAACAGATTGGCCGTTCGTATATGAAATCCGAATTGATAAATGATGTATGTTTTCATCCACATGAAGAGGATGGAGTACACTAAAAACCAGTGATCTTTGAAAAACGCTTTCATTTATGTAGCTCCTCACCATTCTGTATTCAGCTGCACGGCAAAAACACTTATCTTAAAACTACTAAAAAAATGAGGAATGATCAATTCATATCCTGTCTTTTTTGCAAAACTCTTTTTTCATTCTCTTAGAACTGCAATGGAATGGATATTCCGCAGATGACAGCGATGTAATAGCAGGTAACGACGGTGAGAGCAGCTAGTACGACTTGTTCTCCTGTGCTGCCTGTTTTGACATAGAAGGGGAGACGTACTTTAATGGAAGCTGGGAACAAAAATTTAATGCCGTTCACTGTTCCAGCATCAAGGATGAGGTGGCTCGCCATCCCAACGAGTAAACCGATACTTAGGCTGTCATTTGGAATGTATGTTGTCGAAATAAAATAAATGATCAGCAGAAATAATAAACTGTGTGTAAACGTGCGATGACCGAACACACTGCTGATCAGTGTCGAGAGCAGCGGGAATTTCCTGCCGATTTTACTTTTCGTATGGCAAAGATCGGGGATCAAAGCACCTGCTGATCCAGCAGCAGCCATAGTGACTGGATCGAGTCCGTAGTAGTAGGCGGCGGCCGTTGTGGCGGCGATTCCGCCCATAATGTGTGTTTTTCCTGTCATGATGCGTACTCCTGTTCTGTTTTTTGTTCAAGTACTCACTATATCAAGGGTGAATTCATTCAGCAAGGCTTATTTCTATAGAAAAAGAGGACAAAAGGGTTGGCTGATTGGAAAAACATTTTATAATAAGGGGGAAGTCATGTTGATACTAACGATAAGGATGCGATTCGGATGAGTAATGCAGACATTTTAAAAGAAATTGTTCTCGTACATTATGAAGTCAGCCGTAAATTAAACCGCAAGTTACTTGAGTTAGAAAAAGACATCACGCCACCGCAGATTTATGCTCTCTCTATTTTGATACAAGGAAAAGTATCAGATGCCGAAGAGCTGAAGCAAAGACTCTCTTTAAACCCAGGTGCAGCCTCTATTGCACTCAATAAATTAAGCGAACAGGGCTATATTCAAAGAGAACGGGACAAGGAAGACCATTCACTTGTCAAGTTAGAAGCCACGGAAAAAGGGCTGGCCATTTACGAAAAGCATACACGCCTTTTTGGTAAGGTGATTCAGCATATGATGTCAGACTTCACAGAGGAAGATTTAAAAACCTTTTTGACTTATTTGCAAAAAATGAGACAGACCTTTCATGATGAATGAGTCTCTTCTCCTTGTATAATGCTGAGTGCTGTCGCACAAATTAAACAGGCAAACGCATTTTATGAAAAGGGGGGGAAGCAGCGATGTCATTTTTCCAAAAGGATAAAAAGGCAAAAAGTGAAAAAGACCATCAGCAGGTAGATCAGCTGTTAGAAGAAGCAAGTAAAGAACTAGCAGGCGATCCGCTTCAGGAAGCTGTACAAAAGAAGAAAAACAATCATCAATAAGCAGGTAAAAGGCAGAGAATCATTCCTCTGTCTTTTTTCTATGTTTTTCCCTTTGACAGATGTGAAAATGTTTGATAACCTTCGTGTAGTAAAAATGAATAGAAATCCTCACGCTATGTCTCAGTGAGGTAGAGGTTGCGCGGATGATGAGTCACTCATGGGAGAGATGGAATCGTTGATCATGGGAAAAAGGCATCAGCGCCGAAGTGTAGAGAGAGCTCCAACTTTCTTTATGCTGGGTCTGCATTGAATAAATGCAGGACTGCCACGTCTAAAAGCGTGGAGGGCTATCCGGAGATCAAGGTGTATGTTTTGAAAAGCATGGACTTTTGTTCAGGCTTTTTTTTATGTTCTCAGTGACAAAGATAAGGGTATGCTGTTAAGAAAGTGACCCATTATGAACATAAAGAATGCAAGTCATTGCTTCACAAATATATCAATGAAGATACTGCCGGGTCTGGTCCAAAGTGAATATAACGGAGGTACGGAAATGGAACAGACAAAAAAATGGGGTTTTTGGTTATTGACGGCATTTGTCGTCGGAAATATGGTAGGTTCAGGCATCTTTATGCTGCCAAGTACGCTTGCCCAGCACGCAAGTCCTTTAGGTGTGACGATGGCATGGCTTGTCACAGGTGGCGGTGTGCTGATGATTGCACTTGTATTTGGGCATTTATCCATTCATAAGCCGCAGCTGACGGCAGGACCACAAAGTTATGCAAGGGCGCTTTTTAAAGATCCGAAAAAGGGAAAAGCAGCCGGTTTTACAATGGTTTGGGGATATTGGGTGGCGAGCTGGATTAGTAATGTCGCCATTATTACGAGCCTTGCCGGTTATTTAACGACTTTTTTCCCTATTTTAACCGTAAAGACGGTGATCTTTACCTTTGGAAAAGAAACGATCACACTTGGTCAGCTCATGACCTTTATCGTATGTACCATCCTTCTATGGGGAACACATACCATTTTAATCACAAGCTTAAGTGCTGCAAGTAAATTAAACTTTATTACGACCTTTTCAAAGGTGCTCGGATTCGTCCTTTTTATTGTAGCGGGCTTATTTGCATTCCAAACGGCATTATTTGAGCATTATTACTTCCCGGTTGCATCAGGGGGCGAAGGAGTGCTTGGACTTGGAGGCCAAATTCATCATGCGGCCATTTCCACACTATGGGCATTTATCGGAATCGAATCTGCGGTTATTTTATCAGGGAGAGCGTCTTCGCAGCGCGATGTGAAACGTGCGACGATTACGGGTCTTTTAATCGCACTTTCGATCTACATGATTATCACGCTGATTACAATGGGCGTTCTGCCGCATGATCAATTGCAAGGCTCAGACAAACCATTCGTGGACGTGCTTCAGCTCATTATTGGGCCGGCTGGCGGGATTGTCATGGCACTGCTTGCGATCATTTGTTTATTTGGCTCAATGCTTGGCTGGATCTTACTCGGTTCAGAAGTACCTTATCAAGCAGCAAAGGCAGGCGACTTCCCAGCAGTATTTGCAAAAACAAACAAAAAGGGCAGTCCTGCCTTCGCTTTGACTGTCACAAATATCATGTCACAGCTGTTTATTTTCTCAGTCATGTCACGCACGATTAATGAAGCCTTTACCTTTTTAACAACATCAGCGACACTTGCGTATCTCATTCCGTATATCGTGTCTTCGATCTACAGCTTTAAGGTCATCATGCAAGGCGACACATATGAGCTTCAAAAAGGTAATCGAACAAGAGACGGCATCATCGCACTTGTTGCTATGGGGTATTCCGCTTGGGTCATTATTTCGGGAACAGCTGATTTGAAAACATTTGGTCTCGGAATAGGTCTGTTCTTAGTTGGTATTCTGCTTTATCCATTCATGTCAAAAGGATTTGCCAAAGGAACGGAATAAGGATGACGTTTCTCCAAAAATGGAGAAACGTTCAGCGTGTAGACAAACCCTCGCATTCTTTGTCAGGTCTGCGCTCCGGTGCTCACGAATGTCAAATTCGCTCCGGTGCTCGTCCTTCCTAGACTTCAAAGGTTTTCAATCACGCTGAAAAGGAGACAAAGGGCTAAAATAAAAATCATTTTAGCCCTTTGTCAACAATCTGGACGTTTCTCCAAAAATGGAGAAACGTCAGGCTGTCGAGAAAATCTCGACAGCTTTATTTTTTTCCTTAAAGTTTCCATTCCCCCGTTTTATAATAGAGAAAAGCATACTAAAGGAAGGTGTTTTTCTCATGTTCCACACTAGAAATTCTTCTCAGCACGAAGCCGAATTTGTATTGCTAGATCAACTGGTCGAAGAGGATCACCTGCTTCGTAAAATTGATCAGTACATTGATTTTTCATTTATCATAGACAAAGTAAAACCATATT
>NZ_JBSPZB010000009.1:0-131827 GCF_053851875.1 Bacillus sp. A015 | reverse complement strand
GACGGACCCAGAGAGTGGCTATTATGTAAAGGATGAACGTGAAAAGTCATTTGCTTATTCATTTCATACAGCTTGTGATTCAAAAGGATTTATTTTAGGGTCACTGGTCACGGGTGGAAATGTTCATGATAGTCGTATGTTGGATTCGCTTGTATCAAAGGTGACAGAGAAAGTCGGAAAACCAAATGTAGTCGCAGTAGATGCTGGATATAAAACACCTTACATTGCTAAGATTTTAATGGATCAAGAGATAAGACCTGTCATGCCTTACACTCGTCCGAGAACAAAAGCTGGTTACTTGAAAAAGAATGAATACGTGTATGACGCACATTTTGAATGAAGCTGACTATCTCAGAACATCTAAATGAATAAGAACATCTACGCAAAACGTAAAGAAACGATGAACGTGTTTTTGTGCAAAAGAAAAGCATGGTATGCGTTGGACAAAACTTCGTGGACTAAAAAAAGTTTCAATGAAAGCGATGCTTATGAATCTCAAAAAGCTAGCAAACTGGACATGGAAAGGAGCATGTCCAGCGTGAGCCAACTGATAGATTTTTATGTCACTCGCTCCTTGCCGAATAAGCACCACCTTACGCTATTCGCTTAAATAGATTTTTCAATGATGACTACACTCCGAGAGGATGCCAAGTACAGTCCATCATCATAAAATGAAAAACTGTCCTCGATACGGCTGCAGCAGACCAGCTGCTATCCAGACTCAGAATGTCCCTCTCGTATGGCCACATTCCTCGACACCTTTGTTCCG
This sequence comes from Bacillus sp. A015, assembly GCF_053851875.1. NCBI lineage: Bacteria > Bacillati > Bacillota > Bacilli > Caryophanales > Bacillaceae > Bacillus > Bacillus sp. A015. The sequence continues at coordinate 131,058 of NZ_JBSPZB010000009.1, read as the reverse complement.
TATCCAGATACGCCATTGATAAGGGAAAGACGCATCTCCCAATAAAAAAAGAGGACACCAATCAAGGCACTTAAAGTGCTCAATGATCAGCGTCCGCAGGTTCTTCCTTCTAGACAAAATATTCACGTTCGTTTTGCTTGTTTCTATCATACGATGATCCGAACTGGAAAAAAGCCCCTTTTTCTCCGGTATGAAAGCCAATAAACACAAAAAACCTTGAAAGGCATTAGCCCATCAAGGTTTTTTATAATCTATAAATATAATCAATGCTGTCTATCTATAATCATCTCCACCTCCAGTTAATTTCCCTATCAGGATAAACTGCAGGTATGTATATACCCCTTCTCCTATTTTCATCATCAATAATATACCAATTGTTATCATCTAACCATTCTTCATTATAATTCGTTTCTTCAAAATCATTTTCCTCATCAACAAGCGCTGCAAAAAAATCATTAAATTTGTCTATATTTTTTGAGGGGGTAATCTCAGCATTAACCCACATACCATCAACATTCATATTGTGTATATCTCCTAAAAACTCGTTTAGAAAGTATAGTTTCAAAATTCTCACTCCTTAGGCGAAACCTTAATATATTGGCTAGGAATTTGCCCTTTAATCAAATACTCATTATCCCTTTTCGTCCAGTTAATTGCTCTTTTCTTCCAAAAATCAGAAGAAATAACATCTCTTTCAATCAACTTTTGAATTTGTTTTGGAGAAAGTATAACAACATTTTTTATATTTCCAGACTGTATATCTTTCCTTAAGGCTGATATATTTAGTTCAATTGCATTTTCTCCATAATTTCCAATCACATTTTTGTTATTTGTAAAACTAGTATAAGGGCTATTAGATTTAGCTCCTTTTCTATAACCTCCAAGTATATGCTCTGTAACCGTCACTTCTCGCCCTTTATATAAACCATCCTTACTAGCTGGTACTAAATTACCTGAACTCGATATATGAGGTTTACCAATTCCATTTGGTCTAGTTGGAGAGTGAAGTAAACTATCACCTCTATATAAATTACTTTTGTTGGTTAAAGAAGCATTATCTGTACCCTTAACTCCCATCTTCCAATGAAACCCTTTCGCCCCAAACGGCAAAAGCATCCCCAGCGCCGCGTTCATACTCGCTTCCTGCTGTTCTTTCGAGATCTTATTTCCAAACATATCTCTGCCCGTAATCGCTTCGCTGAAGCCGTTGGTTGCGGTGAGACCATATAAGCCTTTTTGGGATGTTTTTAGGGCGTCAAAGGATTTTTGAGAAGTCTTATAAATGTCGACTGCTCTGACTGCGGCTGACGTGGCTTGAGTGGTTTTATAGACGGCTTTTCCGCCTTTGAAAATGCGCCCTGCCCAGCCGACGATAGGGATGTAGCCTGCCGCTGCCATGCCGCCTGCTGCGACTCGCTGTCCTGCGGTGAGCTCCTCGCCTGTGATCGGGTCAACACCGGTGGCGGCACGTTTTGCATCGTTCACGCCTGTCAGTTCATTGACGATATTTCCGCCATAATCGAGGGCTTTTTCATACCAAGGACGATTTGCGAGTGCTTCTTGTTCTTTCGCGATCTCGCGGGCTTCTTCTTGTTCTTTTTTAATTTTAAGATATTCAGAAGTTTGCTTCTCAATATCGCTTTTTGCCTTGTAGATTTCGCTATTTTGATACGCTTTCTTGTCAAAATTCATAGGCGAAATGGCTTTTCCGTCATTTGTCGCATTCATCATTTCTGCGTACAATGCCATTGTAGCCTTCTGCTCAGTCTCTGACAAAGCATATTCATCTTTTAGATTTTGATCAAGTTCTATTAAATCTTTAACCGTCTTTTTTCGCTCGTCTTCTGCATCTTCGATCTTATCATCAAAGGTTTGGCTATCAAATACCTCCAGAGAAATGAGGTCATGAATATCTTCAAAAATGGTTTTCAGTGCCTTTTTTTGATCCTTTACAATACTTTTGGCGTTTTTGATTCCCATATGTACAGCGTTGTCTAAAAAGTGTTCCTCCACAAAAGTATCACCGCCAAAACTTGTATCATCAAGTGTACCAGAAACACCTTCATGAAAGGCTTTTTGCTTATCAATGAAGCTGATAAACATGTCCACATTACCTGCTAGCTCTTTATAAAAGCTTTTAATGTTATCGGCACCTTTTCCAGTGAAATCATCGCCGAGATTTGCCACGCCTTGTAGTGCCTTTTTTAAATCTACCATTTGTTCACGGAGTTCCTGATATTGTTTCGCTCTTGTATCCATGGCACTTGTTAGTGCTTTTGCATCAAGTATCTTCCCCAGAAGAATTCACTCCCTCCTATTCATTGACAAGGTCAATGTTACCAACACAAAGTTTGTCATTAAATAGGAATATAGATACAAAAACAGTATTTATTATGTAAATATATCAGTGTTTCATTAGAATGCCTTAGCTCCACCTTCGTCAGTAATAATTAAAACGTGGTTTTTACAATGATCCTTTAAATAAACATTTTTGAGCTACTCCATTATAAAAAAGCGTTATAGAGCACTTCCATGGTAAGGAAGATGTCACTAATTGAGCCAATTTGCAATCTTTATTACCTTATTTGGACTGCTCTTACAAAAAAGCACTCTCCTCAGTGTGCTTCCTTACGATTTAGACTTAAGCAATTGCAGCTCTTGATCCATGATTTCAGCTGTTTCGGAAATAAATTGAATAATTAAATCTACTTCTTCTGGTTTGTATTCGTTTGTGAGCTGTTTTGTTGATGCCGATAAGGATTGGAAGAGTTCTTTCACCTGTGTTTTCCCAGCGGTCAGTGGAACAATGATGACCCTTCGCTTGTCATTTGGGTCCTTCTCCCTTTTGGCGTAGCCTGCTTTTTCAAGCCGGTCAATAAGAGCCGTGACCGCACCTGAGCTAAGACCTGTTTTTTCACTTAATTCGCCTGCTGTGAGTGGTCCCAGTTCGTTTAATAAATCGGCTGATTTGAGATCTGTTGGGAAAAGGCCGAGCGATTGAGCGGCCGCTTGGTGGAACAAAACCGTTCGTGTGGCAAGCCGCCTCATCGTATGAATCATCAGGTCCGCTCGATCTTCAGCCCCGTTCTTTATTGACAACTTGTTATCCTCCCTTTAAAATCAATTTATCTTGATCATCAAGATAAATGTTCTCTTACTTAATGATTAAATTGATCATAGCAAAAAAGAGAAGAGAACGTAAGCAGGAGGTAAATGAAATGAATACTGTGGATAAAGGCAAGGCATCCACTCGCTTTGTTGTCATCGGTTTGCTGTTAGGTATTTTTATGGCAGCGATGGACAATACCATTGTCGCAACAGCGATGGGGAGCATCGTAGCAGATTTAGGCAGTTTTGATAAATTTGCTTGGGTGACCGCTTCTTACATGGTGGCAGTGATGGCCGGAATGCCGATTTATGGAAAGCTTTCTGATATGTATGGTCGAAAGCGTTTTTTTCTGTTTGGACTTATTTTCTTTTTAATTGGATCTGCGCTGTGCGGTATTGCACAAACGATGGATCAGCTCATTATTTACCGAGCCATTCAAGGGCTTGGAGGCGGTGCACTGCTTCCGATCGCATTTACGATTATCTTTGATATCTTCCCGCCTGAAAAGCGCGGAAAAATGTCAGGTATGTTTGGTGCAGTATTTGGTTTATCAAGTGTACTTGGCCCGCTGTTAGGTGCCATTATTACGGATTCGATCGGCTGGCATTGGGTTTTCTATATTAACGTGCCAATCGGTATCGTCAGTGTGATCTTGATTGCCAGATACTATCAGGAATCGCTTGAGCATCGTAAGCAGAAAATCGACTGGTCAGGTGCCATTACTCTTGTCGTTTCGGTTGTAAGCTTGATGTTCGCACTTGAGCTTGGCGGTAAATCTTATGCTTGGGATTCCGTACAAATCCTAACACTATTTGCTGTTTTTGTTGTCTTCGGTACCATTTTCTTTATCGTTGAGCGTAAAGCTGAGGAACCGATTATTTCATTTTGGATGTTTAAAAATCGTTTATTTGCGACATCTCAAATTTTAGCGTTTTTATATGGCGGGACGTTTATTATTCTTGCCGTCTTTATCCCTATTTTCGTGCAGGCGGTGTACGGTGAATCTGCGACAAGTGCAGGCTTCATTTTAACTCCGATGATGATAGGGTCCGTCATTGGCAGTATGATTGGCGGAACGATGCAGACGAAAGTGCCTTTCAAACGTCTTATGACCATTTCTGTGATTTCATTTTTCGCTGGGATGCTGCTGCTTGCCAACATGTCACCAGATACAGCAAGACTCTGGCTCACGCTCTTTATGATGATATCAGGCTTTGGTGTCGGCTTTAGCTTCTCCCTTCTGCCATCTGCTTCCATGAATGATCTCTCTCCGCGCTATCGCGGCAGTGCAAATTCAACCAATTCGTTTATGAGATCACTTGGGATGACGTTAGGTGTGACGATTTTCGGGACGATTCAAACAAATGTCCTGACGAATCGTTTAGCAGATGCCTTCAGCGGAATGAAAGGAGCCCCTTCTCAAATTGGCGATCCGCAAGCCATTTTCCAAGAGGGTGCCCGCTCACAAATTCCGCCTGATATTTTAAATAAAGTCATCGATGCGATGTCACAAAGTATGACGTACGTATTTATGATTGCTTTATTCCCGATTGCACTTGCGGCGATTACGGTCGTATTTATGGGGAATGCACGAGTACGCACATCAAACGAAATGAAAGAAAGCGAATAATGTGAAAAAGCAGAGCGATGCGGCTCTGCTTTTTTTTCATCTCATTGATATAAAAGATGGGCTTTGCCTTCACTGCCAACGATCCGTATTTTAGATGTGACCATGTCCTTTGCTGCTTGTTTTGCTTTTTGTAAATACATACGCGGATCTAAGCTCTCAGGTTCGTTTGAGAAATGATCACGAATGGCTTCAGAGTAGGCATTTTTCAGTTCAGTTGAGACATTGACCTTTGCCATACCAAGTGTGACACATCTTCTGACATCCTCTTCTGGTATAGCTGAACCTCCGTGCAGGACAAGTGGTACATCGACAAGCGCTGCAATTTGTTCAATGCGGTCAAAGTCAATATCCGGTACTCCTTTATAAATGCCGTGGGCGGTGCCGATCGCAGGCGCTAAAGTGGGTACCCCAGTTTCTTCTACAAATTGACGGCACTCTGATGGAATGGCTTTTTCAGCATCCTTTTCATCTACCACGATGTCATCTTCTACGCCGCCTACCTTGCCTAATTCCGCCTCTACATTCACACCTACTTTTAATGCAAGATCAACCACTTCTTTTGTGCGGCGTACATTTTCTTCATACGAATGCATCGATGCATCGATCATAACGGATGTATACCCAGCTCGAATACAGGTAAGAATCACATCAAAGTCAGTACAATGATCCAGATGAAGACCGATTGGGATTTGATATTGATCAGCTGCCGCCTTTACTGTATCTGCAATGGCTTTTGCTCCAAGAGATTGAACCGTTCCGACCGTCGTTTGCAAAATCACAGGTGACTTTAATTCAGCGGCAGTTTCGAGCACCCAATAGATACTGTCAAAGGAGTGCACATTGAATGCCACAATTCCGTATTTTTCTTTTTTTGCAGCTTCAAGCATCGGTGTTGTTGAAAGTAAAGGCATCGTCAAACATCCTCTCTAGTCAAAATTTCTGTTTTTAATACAGTGAGCATTTCTTCATTTGTTCTTGTTTCTAGCAGCTTTTGACGTTTCGCTTCGTCCATTAAGCCTCGTGAAAGGGCAGAAAGGGCTTTTAAATGAGTTGTCCCTGCTTCATTTTTTGGGATCAGTAAGGATAAGAAGAAAAAGCAAGGCTTTCCATCAAAAGCGTCCCATTCAATTCCAGTTTCAGTGCGGACGATCACGAGTGCCGGAGCTTTCATGGCGTCTGTCTGTGTATGCGGAATGGCAAATCCATCTTGAAATCCTGTTGTACTAAGAGCTTCCCTTTCAGCTAAGCCTTCTTTGACATCCTCTGGTGATGCGGAAATACCTGCTTTGTAGGCAATGTCAGCAATGGCTGCGAAAACGCCTGCCTGTGAAGAAGCTGTTTCATGAAGATTCATATAAATATGTTCCATCATTTCTCTTCCCCCTATTAAACTGCGGCTTTGTCTATTTTTTTACGATAAAGTCCGTATAGAATCGCACCGATCAAAGATCCGATCAGTATTGAAAGCACCCACTGAAATGCACCTGTGACGACTGGTAGCACAAGGAATCCGCCATGCGGTGCAGGAACCTGTACGCCAAACAGATAAGTCAAAATAGCAGAGATGGCCGAACCAAACATAATAATCGGCAGGACAACGACTGGGTTTTTGGCCGCAAACGGGATGGCCCCTTCGGTAATATGTGTAGCACCTAGAATATAGTTGATCGCACCTGCATTTCGTTCTTGTGGTGTGAAATGTTTTCGGAAAATCGTTGTCGCAATCGCAATGATGAGCGGCGGTGTAATACATGCAGCAGACACACCTGCCATGAAATAAAGATTGCCTTCTGCAAGTAAAGCCGTTCCTGTCACATAGGCTGCTTTGTTAAAAGGTCCACCCATATCAAATCCACACATAGCCCCAACAATTAAGCCTAAGAGCAGCGGATTCGTGGATTGAACGGATGAGAGAAAATCCATTAATGAATTATTTAACCCTGTAATTGGAACTAATAGAGGAGTCATCACAGCCCCTATCAAGAAAATACCGATGACGGGATAGATGAAGATCGATTTTAATCCATCAAGTGATGCAGGTAATTTTTGAAGCATGAATTGAAGCAATAGAATGATATATCCTGCTGCAAAACCTGCGATAATACCACCTAAGAAACCGGCACCTCCATCATTTGCAAGCAGGCCTCCTATAAATCCAACAACCATCCCTGGCCGTCTTGCGATCGAATCAGCGATAAATGCTGCTAAAATAGGAACCATTAAGCTAAAGCCGAGTCCGCCAATGCTTTTCAAATAGGCAGCAAACGGGTGATACGTTTCATGCTGAGGGTCAGCAGAGTAGATGCCAAATAGAAAAGAAAGGGCAATTAAAACCCCGCCGCCTACGACAAATGGAAGCATGTGTGATACACCGTTCATTAAGTGCTTATAGATGGTGTGTATCCATTTATTTGACGTCTTTTGCTGAGTGGGTGAAGGTGCAGATGTATTCTCGGTAACAGCAGTCCTTCCTTTCACTTGATGAATGGGTGCGTCTCCATTTAAAATGCTCTGGATCAGCTCAGCTGGTGTGCGTATTCCTTTAGATACAGGTACTTCTATGAGTGGTTTTCCGTGAAAACGGTCTGTGTGCACATCTTTGTCAGCTGCAACAATGACCCCATCTGCTTCCATAATGTCTTGATCGGTTAAAGCGTTTTCAATTCCTACTTGACCATGCGTTTCGACTTTGATGTCGACACCTAATTGCTCAGCAGCTATTTTTAAGGCCTCAGCTGCCATAAATGTATGTGCAATGCCTGTTGGACAGCCGGTTGCAGCGACAATTTTTTTACGGCTCATGTTGACTCCCCCTTATATCTTGTGAATGTGAATTTGCTCAATCAGCGACTTGATATCATGTAAATCACTTAAGCCTTTGGAAAATGCGGTAGATGCTCCTGTTGCAATCCCGTAGCGTAAGCATTCTTCGGCTGAATGTCCTTCAAGCTGTTTACTAATAAATGCTGCGAGCATGGCATCTCCTGAACAAGCTGTGTTTACCACCGTGCCTGTTGGTGCGTTTCCTTTTAACACGTCTTCCTTCGTGATGAATAGAGCCCCTTCTCCTCCTCGGGAAATGAGTACTTGCTCTGCACCCATCTCGATGAGTTTTTCTCCGGATTGAATGAGTTCTGTTTCTGATAAATGCTGTGTTTTACCGAAAAAAGCGGACATTTCTTCTTCATTCGGTTTTAATAAATACGGCTTGTACTGAAGCGTCTCAAGAACCGCTACAGAGCTTGTATCTAAAATGAATTTGACGTTGTTTTGATGACAAATTGCAGCTACTTCTGAAAAAATGCTGGCTGGTACGCCCTTTGGCAGACTGCCTGACATAATGAGGGTACCGCCCTGCGGGATTGCTGAAATTTTCTCGCGAAAGGCGTGAAGTGCTTTTGTCTGAATGGCAGGACCTTGATTCACGAGCTTGTATTCTTCTGTTGTATTGATAAAAACGTTAATGCGCGTAATTCCTTCAACCGGGATAAAATCTGTTGGAATGGAAAGATCTTTTAAGGATTGCTCAATATAAGAACCAGAAAACCCGGCAATAAAGCCTAATGCAGTGTTGTTAACGCCATATTTTTTTAGCATAATCGACACATTGACGCCTTTTCCATTCGGCTGATAATCCTCATCTTCTGTGCGGTTTACTGTATTTGCCCGCATTTCTTTTAATGCAATATATAGGTCAATAGCAGGATTTAAGGTGCAGGTATAAATCAATTGATTTCACCTTCTTTCTTTTCTCTAAAGAAAGTATCTCATACGATTCAATGAAAATGTTTTCAGATTGTGTAAAGGTTTTCATGAGAAAAAGCCTTCCAGCACAAAGTCTAGAAGGCTTCTTATCGGTTATTTCATTCGGATCACGTAGGCGTCTAGTAAAATGCGGGCAATGACATGAAGAGACAGGCGGGAGCGGACTTCATAATCTGGGAAGAAAGATTGTTCGCCTTTATATCCGACTAGTGTCATGTCTGATATTTTACTTAATGTAGAATCAATTCTTGTTGTGACGGTAATGGTTGTGACCTGCATCATGCTTAGATTTTGACAGGCTTCAACGAGTTCTGCTGTTTCTCCATTTAATGAAACAAAGATGGCCAGTTCGTTTTTATCAATGTCACGCGATTTTAGTCGAATGATATTAGGATCGTCGTGCACTTCACATGTTTTTCCGATGAGCTGTAATTTGATGGTCATCTCTTTGGCAATCATCTCTGAGAAGCCTCTGCCAAAAATATAAATTTTATCTGCATCATGTATTTTTTGAACCGCATCTTCAATTTGCCCAATACTTTGCAGCTGTATCGTCTTTAAAACCTCTTCTTCATTTTTTCGAATCGCCAGTTTGATGTCTTCATCAATATTTTTTAGCTGGTCGCTTTCATCTGTCATTTTCTTTTCTTGTTTCAATCGATATTTAAAGGATGTATAGCCGTTGTAACCAATTTTCTTCATCAGTCTGACAATAGTGGCTGTCGACACATTGGCTCTTTCACTTAAAGTGACGATGGATAAGGTGGAGATGTCCTCTAAATGCTGGTGAATATAATGGAGTAAGTACCGTTCTGTTTCACTTAATGTTTGATACACAACACTTGGAATGTTAAATAGTGGTTCATTCAATGCGATTCCCCCTTACTCATTACATACTATAATTAAATGCCCTATGAAAACAAGGTGATTCTTTTGTCCTGTATTTTTTATTAGAAGGCGAAAATGAGTGGAATTTTATTTTTAACATAAACTAAGAAAAAGCAGTGTCTGTGTGAAAGGAGCTGATGACTATGCTTCATCTCTTAATTTTTCTGATTCTTCTATATGTGGTATATGTATTTTTGACCGCATTTGTTTTGTTTTATTTACCGGTACAAAAAACATGCAAGGAGCATTGCATTTATAAAGCCTCTTCTATCTCAGGAGACGACCAAGGCACAAATCAAGTCATGCTTCTTGACGACGGGTTTGAGTCGGGTCAAGTCAGAATCCAAATGATTCGTGAGGCTAAAAAGATGATTCGTCTGAGTTATTATTCCATTCAAAAGGGAAAAACAGCCGAATGGGTACTTGGTGCTTTAATTGAGGCAGCTGATCGAGGAGTGAAGGTTCAGCTATTATTAGATGGCATCTGCCACAGCCTTCGTGGGCCGCTGAAGCATTTGCGCTATGCCGTAGCAAATCATCCGAACATGGCGATTCGTTTTTATGAGCCCTTTCGTTTGTTCAAGCCATGGACGTGGCATAACCGTCTTCATGATAAGCTGCTTTTGGCTGATGGAAGAGTCGCAGTGATGGGCGGAAGAAATATCGGTGATAAATACTTTGCAGATCAGCCGCCGAAAAACTTTGCTTATGACCGTGATGTGCTGCTCTATAACGCCAAAAAGGGAAAGGTATTAGATGAAATGGAGCAATATTTCGTTTATCTATGGAATCATAACTTTACGAAAAGAACGAAAGATGTGTTCTCTAAGCAAAAAGCGAAAAAAGGGTTAAAACTGAGAAAGCAGCTGCTCAGGTCCTATCACGAAGCGATGCACACGAAAGAACCTTTTGTCATGTCCTCCTTTGATTGGTCAACAGATGCCACTTCTGTGAAACAGATTGCATTTTTCACAAATCCAGTGGAGCGCTTCAATAAGCGTCCTCTCGTGCTGAAAAAGTTAAACGATCTAGCTCACCGGGCAAAGCGTTCTGTTCTCATACAGACGCCTTATGTGATACCAACACGTCCCATGAAGGATGGACTTACTCCCTTAGCTGAAGACATTCAAACGACGCTCGTCACGAATTCTCTTACAGCAACACCAAATCCTTTGGCTTTTGCAGGATATTTAAGCACGAAAAAGGAACTGATGAAAACTGGCGTTCATTTGTATGAATATGAAGGCCCGTATTCGATTCATGGGAAATCGATGGTCATTGATGATTACTTAAGTATTATCGGGACATATAATTTAGATGCAAGGTCCAGTTTTTTAAATACAGAATCGATTTTGGTCATTGATAGCGCACCGTTTGCGTTATCTCTTACGCAGGCAATCGAGCGGAAAATCGCCTATAGTGTCCTCGTGGCTAAAGACCGAACAGAACATAAAACGAGCAACTATGGGAAGAAAAAAAAGCCTTTGATGAAAAGACTCCTTTTAAATGGCTTATCGACGATAACCGTTATTTGGCGGCGATTGATCTGAAAAAGGGCAGCTACTTTTGTGGCAGCCCTTTTTCTTGCGATTGATCCTCGTCTGCTTGCTCTAATTTGGTCAGCTTAAACACCAAGATCCCAGCAACGATGACAAGAACACCCAATAGTTTTGTAAAAGAAAATTCCACTTTCTCTAACCCAAGCCAGCCGAGCGAATCAAACAAAAGTGCGCAGCCTAGCTGTGAGGTGAGGACAATTGAGATCCCATAAGTGGGGCCTAGACGTTTGATGCTCTGAACAAGGCAGATGACAACTCCTACCCCAATGGCCCCGCTTACCCAGTACCATGCTTCCATATGCCTTAATTGAAACATGCCAGTTCCTTCTAACATAAGACCCATAAAGAGTGAAGCAATAAAGCCCATTCCAAGAACAAGTGTCGTTGTTGACCAAGAGCCTGTATGCTCATTGACTTTACTATTAAAAATGGTTTGTAAGCTGACGAGGGCACCAGCTGTGATCGCTAATATTATTCCTATAATCATATATAAATCCTTTCGTTTCTTCTATTCATAAATGTTGTGCTCTGCTATTTCTAAAAGCCCTTTCCGGTCACGAATCGTAATCTTTCCTCTTCGCTTTTCAATCAGCCCTTTTTCCCGGAATTGCTGAATGACCCGATTAATATGACGATAGCTTGTTCCAATTAAGCTCGCCGCATCAGTGAGACGAAGCGGGCGTGCTCGCGTGGTGTCGTCACCTGTTAAAACAGATAATAAATAGCTTGCGAGCCTGACCTCCACAGGATATAAAAGGTGGAATCTTAAATCGTTTGATTTTGTATAAAATTTGTTTGTGATGCCTTTTAGTAAAAAGGTTAAAACATGAGGGTCATCCTTCGCATGGTGCATGAGCGCTTGATGAGAAATCCTTAGCATATGTACTTCTGTGACAGCTTCGACTGTATTGACCATATCCGTCTGCTGGACATATTCAATATCTCCAATCGCTTCAAGGGGATTTTTAAAGCAAAGAATAAAGGTTTTTCCTTCCTTTGTGGTGGTGAAAATCTTTAATTTTCCTTTCACTAACAAGTACATGTACTCCCTCTTATCCCCTTTTGAACAAATCAGCTCACCTTGCTCATAGCGCCACAACGTCACATGTGACATCAAGTTCTGATGAAAGACGTTTTGTAAATGATGTGCCTTGATATAAGAGGAAAAAAGAGATTCATCGTGAAGCTCCTCCATCTGACTCCCTCCTTTATAGCTTTAAAATGATCACGCCCGCAATCATCAAAAGAATTCCTGCATAATGAGGCCATTTCATTTTCTTCTTCTGTACACCAAACCATCCTTTTGCATCAATTGCAAAGGTAAACGCAAGCTGTGCTATCAGTAAAGCAGCGATGGTGAGTGTCACACCAATCATTTGAATCGCGGTGACTTCATTAAAAATAATAATGGCTGCAAATGCGCCGCCAATTAAATAGAGTGGCTGCACCTTTTGATATTCTCGAAAGTGCCCATCCCGTACGATGAGTAAAATGAATAGAGAGATGATAAAACCGGTTAGCTGGGTGATGGTTGCCGCCTGCCATGTACCGATATCATGACTAATTCTTGCGTTGGCTACGCCTTGCAGTGTAATACAAGCGCCTCCTAATAATGCGAAAATAACACCTTTCATTCTTTCAAATGCTCCTTCTTTTTCAGTCTAGTTCTATTAAATGATAGATGCCCTCATGTTGAAAAGGACATATGTCCCACTTTGCGTATTATATCAGAAACTTTTTCTTTTGCAGTTTCTTCGTTTTAGATTTTTCACGGTGGGTCCAGTTTTATATCAAAGGTGTCTTCAACCTCGTGAACGGAATCGGTGAAGTCATTGAGGACGGCATTAGCTCACATCCTGATATTGATTTTGTTTCATTTACTGGTTCAGGTGCCGTCGGCTCTAAAATTATGGAAAACGCTGCAGACAATGTGAAGAAAGTGGCCCTTGAGCTTGGCGGGAAATCCCCTCTTATCGTTTTAGATGATGCAGATGTGGATGAGGCAGCCGAAACCGCCGTTCATCATATTGCGATGAATACAGGTCAAGTGTGTTCGGCAGCCACACGTGTGCTCATTCCAGAATCGATGAAAGATTCGTTTGAAAAAGCGCTGCTGAATGCCCTGCCGAAGTTTACAGTTGGTGATTCGAGAGAAAATCACGCCACTGGTCCGCTCGTATCCAAAAAACAATGGGATACCGTGCAGTCTTATATTGAAAAAGGAATCGAAGAAGGTGCTACCCTCCTTGCAGAACGGTTATCCGTTTTCCTTTTTTATGCCCTCCCCTATTCGTACGTTCTTTGTCATTAGAAATCTTAATCATGACAATCAATATTATATATTTTACTTAATGGCAAACTTTCGGTAAAGTTCAAATTGAACCTATATATATAATTCCTATCGAATTAATCTATGTTTATATTCCTTGTGAGGTGGATATCGTTGCAACTTCATGTATTGAACAGTCCGTTTAGCCAGGAGCAGGCAGAGTTACTCAATCAGCTGCTTCCGACTTTAACAGATCAGCAAAAAATTTGGCTTACCGGTTATTTATCAGCACAAACAGCTCTAGCCGGATCAGAAGCTGCCACTCTGGCCCCTTCTGCCGCAGCACCTGCACAGTCTGTCAGCAAAGATGTGACCGTGCTTTACGGGTCTCAAACAGGCAATTCCGAAGGTTTAGCGAAAAAGACAGCGCAGCATCTTGAAGAGAAAGGCTTTCAAGTGACGCTCTCTTCTATGTCAGATTTTAAACCAAATAGTCTGAAAAAAATAAACAATTTATTGATGATCGTCAGCACACATGGCGAGGGAGATCCGCCTGATAATGCCCTTTCTTTCCATGAATATGTCCACGGCAGACGTGCGCCAAAGCTCGATCATTTAAGCTATTCTGTCCTTTCACTAGGTGACAGCTCATACGAATTCTTCTGTCAGACGGGGAAAGAATTTGACGAGCGCTTAAAAGAACTTGGCGGAACGCGTCTTTTCGACCGGGTCGACTGTGACCTTGATTATGATGAACCGTTCTCTGAATGGCTTCAAGGGGTGACATCTTCTCTAAGCGAAGGTGAAGCCGCAGCATCACCACAAGAATCAGCAGGAGTAAACAATCAGGTAGCTTCTGAATACTCAAGAACGAATCCCTTTTATGCTGAGGTGCTTGAAAATATTAACCTGAATGGCCGCGGATCTAACAAAGAAACCCGCCATTTGGAGCTTTCTCTTGAAGGCTCAGGACTTGTTTATGAGCCGGGCGACAGTCTTGGCATTTATCCGACAAATGATCCTGCGCTTGTTGAGGAACTAATCAAGACATGCGGATGGAATGCAGAGGAAGCCGTAACCGTTCATAAAAACGGAGACACTCTTCCTTTAAAAGAAGCACTTACCTCGCACTTTGAGATTACAGTTTTAACAAAGCCTCTTCTTCAAAAGATTGCTTCATTTACGGAAAGCGAAGCCTTGCATGCCCTTTTAGAAGAAGGAAACGAAGAAAAGCTAAAAGCGTATATAGCAGGAAGAGATTTAGTAGATGCCGCTCGCGATTTTGGTCCTTTTGAAGGAACAGCAGCAGATTTTACCTCTATTTTAAGAAAAATTCCTGCACGTCTTTATTCGATTGCAAGCAGCTTAAAAGCAAATGACGAAGAGGTTCATTTGACAATAGGTGCTGTGAGATATGATGCTCACGGGAGAGAACGTCAAGGTGTCTGCTCGATCTTATGTGCAGAGCGCTTGCAGCCAGGTGATACGTTACCTGTTTATATTCAGCACAACCAAAACTTTAAACTTCCTCACGATACTGATGCACCGATCATTATGGTAGGACCAGGCACAGGCATCGCCCCTTTCCGTTCGTTTATGCAGGAACGCGAGGAAATTGGTGCAAACGGAAAGTCATGGTTATTCTTCGGTGATCAGCACTTTGTGACGGATTTCTTATACCAAACAGAATGGCAAAAGTGGTTAAAAGATGGCGTCTTAACGAAAATGGACGTGGCTTTCTCAAGAGATTCAGAGGAAAAGGTGTATGTCCAGCACCAAATGAAGAAACAAAGTAAAGAATTATTCGAATGGCTTGAGCAAGGTGCCTATGTCTATGTTTGCGGTGATGAAAAGCATATGGCGCATGATGTTCATGGTACCCTTCTATCGATCATTCAAGAAGAAGGTGCGATGAGCAAAGAGAAAGCAGAAAGCTATCTTGCCAATTTACAGCAGCAAAAACGCTATCAGCGTGACGTCTATTGATTGATTTGATGCTTGAAAGAAAGGAGCTTTTACGACATGGTGAAGACAGCATTAACAGCGCCGGATGGATCTCCGAGCGACGTAGAGGAAATTAAAGAAAAAAGTGATTATTTACGGGGTACGTTAAAAGAAGTCATGCTTGATCCGATTTCAGCGGGAATTCCTGATGATGACAACCGGCTGATGAAGCATCACGGCAGCTACTTGCAGGACGATCGTGACCTTAGAAATGAACGGCAAAAACAAAAGCTTGAGCCTGCCTATCAATTTATGCTGCGCGTACGTCTGCCTGGCGGAATCGCCACATCAAAGCAGTGGCTTGTGATGGATGAGCTTGCTCACAAATACGGCAACGGCACGTTAAAGCTGACAACTCGTGAAACCTTCCAGCTTCACGGTATTTTAAAATGGAACATGAAAAAGACCATTCAAGACATTCATTCCACCATGCTTGATACGATCGCTGCTTGCGGGGATGTGAATCGGAATGTCATGTGTACTTCAAACCCCTATCAATCAGAAGTGCACCATGATGTGTACGAGCTGGCAAAAAAATTAAGTGATGACCTGCTTCCACAAACAAGAGCGTATCACGAAATTTGGCTTGATGAGGAAAAGGTAGCGGCAACGCCAGACACTGAAGTTGAGCCGATGTATGGCCCGCTTTATTTACCAAGAAAATTCAAGATTGGCGTTGCGGTCCCTCCTGCTAACGATATTGATGTCTTTTCACAGGATCTAGGCTTCATTGCGATTATCGAACATGATCAATTAGTCGGCTTTAATGTTGCGATTGGCGGCGGAATGGGTATGACTCACGGTGATACAGCGACCTACCCTCAGCTTGCAAAGGTCATCGGTTTTTGTACACCTGAGCAGGTTGTGGAGATTGCCAAACAAGTGATCACCATTCAGCGTGACTACGGAAACCGTTCAGTAAGAAAAAATGCCCGCTTTAAATATACGGTGGACCGCCTTGGTCTTGAAAATGTAAAAGAAGAGCTTGAACACCGTCTTGGGTTTGCCCTTTTAGACGCAAGAGGTTATCACTTTGATCATAACGGTGACCGCTATGGCTGGGTAAAGGGCATTAACGGAAGATGGCATTATACGATGTTTGTTGAAGGCGGGCGCATCACAGATTATGATGATTATCCGCTGATGACAGGCATTCGTGAAATCGCAAAGATTCATACGGGTGACTTCCGCTTAACAGCGAATCAAAATTTAATCATTGGAAATGTCACATCTCATAAAAAGAAACAAATCGAGCAGCTGATACAGGAATTCGGTTTGTCAGATGGTCAGCAGCATTCTGCACTGCGCCGCAGTTCAATGGCTTGCGTTTCTCTTCCAACATGCGGCTTAGCGATGGCAGAAGCAGAGCGCTACCTTCCTCGCTTGATTGATAGAATTGAAGAGATTGTAGAAGAAAACGGCTTAAGTGATAAAGAAATCACCATTCGAATGACTGGATGCCCAAATGGATGTGCCCGTCATGCTTTAGGTGAAATTGGCTTTATCGGAAAATCACCTGGCAAATACAACATGTATCTTGGCGCTGCGTTTGATGGCAGCAGGTTAAGTAAACTGTACCGAGAAAACGTGGGTGAGGAAGACATTTTAAACGAGCTTGGCTCTTTGCTCCCTCGCTACGCAAAAGAACGAGAAGAAAATGAACATTTCGGTGATTTTGTGATACGGGCAGGTATTGTCAAAGAAACAACCGATGGAACGAATTTTCATGTGCAGTAAAAAAGACAGGGCTCCTGCCTGTCTTTTTTCTATTGATTCTGTTTCCTTTTCAGGTATGCGGAAATGCTCTTATACACATTTGGGTTTTCTAATGAAGAAAGGTCTGGTGAAGGCTTCTGTTCATACGCCCCTTTTAGTAAACGCCGGACAATTTTTCCGTTTCTTGTTTTCGGTAAAGCTGAAATGAGATGAATCTCTTTTGGTGTGAGCGCTTTTCCTGCATGTGAACCAACATGTGCTTTGAGCTCTTGAATGAGCTTGGCTTCTTCAAAAGAGTGTGAACCGGTGACAATGAAACACACGAGTGCCTCCCCCTTCACCTCATCCTTTACCCCAATCACAGCAGCTTCGTGCACAGCCGGATGTCCAACAAGAATTGATTCAATTTCAGCTGGACCAACACGTTTACCTGCTGTATTAATGACATCATCCGATCTGCCTGTGATATGGAATGCTCCGCCTTCTGTTTGCATCACCCAATCACCGTGTGTCCATACCCCGTTAAATCGTTTGAAATACGTGTCTTCATAACGCTCAGGCTCATTCCAAAAACCACATGTCATGCCGACCCAAGGCTTTTTCACAACAAGTTCCCCTACTTCATTCATGACGCTCTGACCTGATTCGTTATACACATCTGCCGCCATTCCTAAGATCGCCGTATTAAAAAGAATCGGTTTGATTGGGCGAAGCAAAGTACTTCCTACAATACCCCCAGACACTTCGGTTCCCCCTGAGTAATTTAAGATGGGGATGTTCTTTTGACCGATTGTGTCAAAAAGCCATTGCCACGGTGCTTCATTCCAAGGTTCACCGGTAGAAATGATGGCTTTGACATGCGGCAGTTCAATCTCTGCAAGGCTTTGCTGCATCGCAGAACGAACAAATGTAGGCGAAAGCCCAAAATGGGTGACTTTCTGCTGGTGGATGAATGACCAGAGATGCTGCTGATCTGGATAATCGGGTGCGCCGTCATATAGAACAATCGCGGCTCCATTGATCAAGCCGCCAAAGACTAGAAACGGTCCCATCATCCAGCCCATGTCTGTGAGCCAGAACAGCCGGTCTCCTATTGCGACATCCATACAAAGACCGGCGTCAAAAGCCGCTTTTACAGGAAAGCCTGCGTGTGTATGAACGGCTCCTTTTGGCGTGCCAGTTGTTCCAGAGGTGTACAAGATCATGAGAGGGTCTTCATTTGTGACATAGGTCGTGTCTTTTATCGGCTGTTCTTTTAATACATCATTTAGTCTTACATCATCTTGATATTCATTATCAGAGGAAGCGTGCACAATGACTGTTTTGACGGTATTTGTTTTTTGGATTGCATCAGCTACACACTCTCTCATGTTGATGGTTTTCCCGCGGCGCGTCATTTCATGCCCTGTGACGACAATGGTTGCACCTGAAGCACGAATGCGTACGGCAAGAGGCTCACTTCCATAGCCCGAGAAGACCGGACTAAAGATCACACCAATCTTTGCAAAGGCAAGCATGACGGCAACCGTTTCAGGAAGCATAGGCATATAGATGATCGCCACATCCCCTTTTTGAAGCCCTCTCTTCAAAAAACCAGCTGCGAGACGATTGACTTTTTCCTGAAGATGGAGGTAGGACCAACTCTTTTCTTCCCCAGCTTCATTTCCCCAAATCAGCGCTGGTTGATGTTTGGTCTCTTCTTTCTCCGCCCATTTGTCCACGGCCGTTTCGGTGATGTTCAATTGGCCGCCTTTATACCACTTCGGCCACATGAATGAATCTTGACCTAATACGGCTTCATACGGCACCTTCCACTGAATGCCGATGGCTTTTTCAGCTTCTTTCCAAAACCATTCTGTGCGCTCGATACTAGCTTGATAGAATGCGTCATAGGTAGAAAAACCAAGTGAGTGCATCCACTTATAAAGACGTGTTTTTTTGATCATCTGCTCTCCCGGTATCCATGCTGGTTTCAGGTTCATCTTGAGGACGCCCCCCTTTAGACCGGATAAACCGGATGTTTTCGTCTCGTAAATGTCATCTCTTTAGAGGTATAGGCTTGTAATCTATTACACAGTTCAGCTCTTAAACGGTCAAATGGGATGACGCCGTCGACAATCATTTCAGAGGCAAGCTCGTATATATTCATATCTTCCTGGTATTCCTTGCGTTTCTCTTGTATAAATGCGGCTCTCTCTTCGGCAGGCAGTGCGGAAATTTTATTCGCATAGACAGCATTTACTGCGGCTTCCGGCCCCATCACAGCAATTTGGGCCGATGGAAGAGCAAGACAGCAATCCGGCTCAAAGGCAGGCCCTGCCATTGCATATAATCCTGCACCGTATGCTTTACGCACGATGACGGATATCTTCGGTACGGTCGCCTCTGACATAGCAGAAATCATTTTCGCCCCGTGCCGAATAATGCCCGCTTGTTCTACTTTTGTTCCAATCATAAATCCCGGGATATCCGCAAGAAAGAGAAGTGGAAGATGAAAGGCGTCACATAGCTGAATAAACTTGGCAGCTTTGTCAGCCGAGTCATGAAATAATACGCCGCCTTTCACCCTCGGCTGGTTGGCAATAAGACCGACAGGCTGACCATTAAAGCGGCCAAAGCCTGTGATCAGCTCTGCGGCAAACAGCTTTTTGATTTCAAAAAATGATCCTTCATCGATGAGTAAATCAATGAGTTGATACATGTCGAAAGGCGTATTCTGACCTTTAGGGATGAGGTTTTGGATGGATATCTCAGATGGTTTAGGTGCTTTTGCGGCTTTCATTTTTGGTCTTTCCGTATAGTTGGCAGGCATGTAGGTTAAATAATCACGCGCGATTTGAATGGCCTCTTCCTCTGTTTTCGCTAATACATCTCCGCATCCAGAAATGCTGCAATGCATTTTCGCTCCGCCCATTTCTTCAAGGGATACTTTTTCTCCAATCACCATTTCGGCCATTCGCGGAGAGCCTAAATACATGGAGGCATTTCCTTCGACCATGACGACGATATCACAAAAAGCAGGGATGTAAGCACCGCCGGCCGCAGAAGGGCCGAATAGTAAACAAATTTGCGGGATACGTCCAGACAGCTTGACTTGGTTATAAAAAATGCGCCCTGCACCCCTCCTGCCTGGAAACATGGCGATCTGATCTGTAATTCTAGCACCAGCAGAGTCGACTAAATACAGCATCGGACAGTTGAGTTTCTCGGCTGTTTCTTGGATTCTAATGATTTTCTCGACCGTTTTGACGCCCCACGACCCTGCTTTGACGGTAGAGTCATTCGCCATGATGCAAACTGTCTGTCCATTCATACGCCCCGTCCCTGTGACGACACCATCTGCTGGTAAATATTCATCTTTACACTCTGCAAACATGGCATCTTCAATGAACGATTCCTCATCTAATAACAACTGGAGCCGATCACGGACGAACAATTTTCCTTTTTCTTTGTTTTTTTGATGATATCGCTCGGCCCCTCCTTTAAGAATTCGCTGTTTATTTAATTCATATTCCTCGATCATGCCCATTCCCCTTTCTTGCTACTTGCCTCTATAATAAGGCGTTCGTTTTTCTTGAAAAGCCTGAAGACCTTCCGTTCGATCTTCTGTATCAATGAGCCGTAAATAGGCTTCGTATTCTTTCATCAGACCTGTACGTAAATCGTGATCAAGGCTCATTTGAATCGCTTGTTTCGCTTCTTTTAAAGCAATTGGTCCGTTTTTAGAGATTTGTTTTGCGAGAGAAATGGCGTCATTCATGAGAGCATCTGCTAAAGAGATGTGCTCAATCAGCCCAATTTGAATGGCTTCTTCTGCTTGTAATGAAGCCCCTGTGAAAATGAGTTCCTTTGCTTTACCGAGTCCGATCAGGCGCGGAAGTCTTTGCGTACCCCCGGCCCCTGGAATGATAGCTAGTCCTGTTTCTGGCAGGCCGAGTCTTGCTCCAGTTCTTGCGATGCGAAGATCACAAGCCAGCGCTAGCTCAAGACCTCCGCCAAGTGCGTGTCCGTTCATGACTGCAATGACAGGTATAGGCAGGGCTTCAATCTCAGTAAAGGTTTGCTGAATCGTAAGAACGGCTTCTTTGGCTTCTTCTTCTGTCATCAATCGTCGTTCTTTTAAATCTGCGCCTGCGCAAAAGACTTTAGAGCCAGCTCCTGTTATGAGCAAACAGCGGATGCTTTCATCGTGTTTGATTTCTTGAATGGTTTGATTGATCTCTTCCAGCATCGCAGCTGATAGGGAATTCGCTTGTTCTGGTCTGTTTAAGGTCATGATGCCAATCTGCTCATCTTGTATCGAAAAATTGACCAATGATGTCATGTCATTCATCCTTTATGAAGTAGTATGAGAGTGAAAAGCACGTAAGCAGTGACTAGGCAGGGTTCGATCTACTTTTGTTTCAATCCATTCTGCTGCTTTAATCAATCCAGGAAGGTCGATATTTGTTTCAATCCCCAGTTTTTGAAGCATATGCACCACATCTTCTGTCACCACATTCCCGCTAGAGCCAGGTGCGTATGGACAGCCGCCAAGCCCGCCGCTAGAGGAATCAAATATCGTGATTCCAGCCTTTAATGCCGTATATATATTCGCAAGACCCATCCCCTTTGTGTCATGAAAATGAAGAGCGATTTTATCAGCAGGAAAGCGCTCAAGTAAAATGTCTAATCGTCTTTCTACTTGCAGCGGATGGGCTTCTCCGATGGTGTCACCG
Source organism: Bacillus sp. A015 (assembly GCF_053851875.1). Taxonomy (NCBI): domain Bacteria; kingdom Bacillati; phylum Bacillota; class Bacilli; order Caryophanales; family Bacillaceae; genus Bacillus; species Bacillus sp. A015. Next base: position 109,400 of record NZ_JBSPZB010000009.1, on the reverse strand, counting down.
AGTGATATTTCATCGATGCCGTAGGAGAGCAGAATATCCGTTAACCGCAGCACTTGATCCATTGACACTTGTTTTTCATAAGGGCAGCCAAACACGGTAGAAATATATGCGCGAGTATTTCGTCCTTCTGCTTTTAAATCTGCTGTCATTTGTTTGATGACAGGAAGGGTTTCATGTATGGATTGATTCATATTCTTCTTGTTATGTGTTTCACTCGAAGAGATAAACATAGCGCCTACATCAAGATTTGCTTCAAAAAAATAGGCCAAGCCTTTTTCATTAGGAATAAGTGCGGCATAGGTGGTATCGTCTTTTTTGTTTAAGGATTGGGCTAATTGTTTGGCGTCCTTTAAGGCTGGAACCCATTTCGGATGGACAAATGATGTGACCTCAATATAAGGGAGATGGGCTGCCGCAAGTAAATCGATCCATGTTCGCTTCTCGTTTGTGTCCAGCCAAGCTGATTCATTTTGCAGTCCGTCCCGCGGGCCGACCTCCCTGATAAGCACACTTTTTGGTAATGCCATTTGGCTTCCCTCCTATTCTGTCAGCTCCAGTAGCACCTCTCCCTCATCGACAAATTCTCCCTCTGCCTTATACACTTTGCTGATCACACCTGCCTCTTCTGCAACGATCGGAATCTCCATTTTCATTGATTCTAAGATGGCAACTTCCTGTCCTTTTTGCACTTTATCACCTTGTTTCACAAGAAGCTTCCATAAGTTCCCGGCCATTTGTATCGTGACGGTTTTCATGAACGGTTTTCCTCCCTTTTTTTCATCAGAAAATCGGTTGTGATCCTTCCGTGTAAGAAAGCAGATGATCCGGCCATTTCCCTTAAAAGTGGTAAATTCGTTTTGATCCCTCCTATTTCATATGCTTGTAATGCTGCTTTTAATCGTTCTATTGCAAGTTTTCGTGTATCACCGTAAACAATCATTTTGGCAATCATCGGATCGTAAAATGGGGTAATGACACTGCCGTTTGTCACACTTGACTCATGGCGTATATACGGGGCGGCTGGTGCAGAAAGTGTAGTGATTGTACCTGGTGATGGATAAAATGTGACCGGATCTTCAGCATAGATTCGGACTTCGATGGCATGCCCGATTTGATGAATATCCTCTTGATTGAAGGAAATCGGCTCTGATGCAGCGATTTTCAGCTGCTCCTCGACAAGGTCAATCCCTGTGATTTCTTCAGTGACAGGGTGCTCTACTTGCAACCTCGTGTTCATTTCTAGGAAATAAAATTGTTGATTTTGATCGACTAAACATTCAATCGTTCCTGCATTTTCATAGCCAATCGCTTTGGCTGCTTTGACGGCCATTTGCCCCATTTGAAGTCTCACTGAGTCATCGAGACAGGCGGCTGGTGCTTCTTCAATGATTTTCTGGTGTCTTCTCTGGAGTGAGCAGTCTCGTTCAAATAAGTGAACCCCGTGGCCGAAGGAATCAAAGAGGACTTGAATTTCAATATGCCGCGCGTGTTCAATCACCTTTTCCATGTACAAAGTACCGTCATTGAAAAAGCTTTGCGCTCTTTTTTGATTTCCTTCAAACGCTCTGTACAGCTCCTCGTCATTTCGAACGAGCTGCATGCCAATCCCCCCGCCTCCGCTCGATGCCTTTAGCATGATCGGATAACCGAGTGACTGCGCTTTACTGACCCCTTCATCTGCGTCATGCAGTGGGGCTGAAACTCCTGGAACGATTGGGATGCCCGCTTGTTCCATCGTTTTTCTCGCTTCAATTTTATTCCCCATTTGCTGAATGACTTGTGCAGATGGTCCAATAAAGGCCATTCCTTCGTTGCGGCAGCGCTCAGCAAAAGCGGCGTTCTCTGATAAAAGACCATATCCAGGATGGATGGCATCTGTATTTGTTTGTTTGGCAACCTCGATGATTGCCTCCACATTTAAATAGCTTTCAGATACTTTTGCGCCTCCGATCGGAAATGCGCTATCTGCTTCTTGCACATGAAGTGCATGCTGATCTGCCTCTGAATAAACGGCGGCTGTTTTGATCCCGAGCCGTTTACAGGTCCGAATAATTCGTCGGGTTATTTCGCCTCGATTGGCGATCAGTACTTGTTGAAACATCGCTGACTTCACTCCTTTATTAGATCAAGCGCCTGCTTTTTCAGTCGAAATTTTTGAATCTTCCCTGAGGCGGTTATCGGGTACTCATCTGTAATGAAAAAGTATTTCGGGATTTTGTAGCGTGCCATTTGGGACTGACAATAGCTGGTTAATGTCTCAATCGTGACCGTACTCCCTTGTTTGAGCCGAATGAATGCGGCTGCTTCTTCTCCGTATGTCTCGTCAGGAATGCCAACGACCTGTGCGTCAAGAATGGCCGGATGAGTGTAAAGAACGTCCTCAATCTCTTTTGGGTAAACATTCTCTCCGCCTCTGATGATCATATCTTTCAGGCGGCCTGTGATTTTCACATAGCCGTCATGATCCATCTCAGCTAAGTCCCCCGTATGAAGCCACCCGTCCTTATCAATGACTTTATTTGTTGCTTCTTCATTTTTATAGTAGCCTTTCATGACATGATAGCCTCTTGTACACAGTTCCCCCTGTTCTCCTCTTGGCACCTCACTCGACGTGCCTGGTCTGGCGATTTTCACTTCGATGTGAGGAAGCGCCCGCCCGACCGTTTGAACCCGTCTTTCAAATGAATCATCGGTTCTTGTTTGGGTAATGACAGGAGAGCTTTCGGTCTGACCATAGGCAATCGTGAGCTCCCTCAACCCCATTTTTTCAATGACTGCCTTCATCACATGAGATGGGCAAAGTGAGCCGGCCATAATACCCGTTCGTAATGTGGACAGATCGTAATGGAGAAAATTCGGGTGATCCATCTCTGCGATGAACATCGTCGGGACGCCGTGAAGAACGGTACACTTTTCTATTTCAACTGTTTGCAGCACACGCTCTGGATGGAAAGATTCAACTGGGATGATCGTTCCCCCTTTTGTCAGGCAAGCAAGCACGCCAAGCACAGAACCAAAGCAATGAAAGAAGGGTACAGGGATACACATTCGGTCTTGTTGGGTGAGCTTCATGCAATCTGCGATTTGGCTGGCATTGCAGACGATGTTGGTATGGCTGAGCATGACTCCTTTTGGGTAGCCGGTTGTGCCCGAGGTATATTGCATATTTATCACATCATCAGGCACCAGCGCATCCATTCGTTTCTCCCATTCATGATCTGCGGTTCTTTTGGCAGCAACTTGAATACTGTCCCAGCTGCGCATGCCGTTTGGTACGTGCTGGCCAATATACACGCAGCTTTTTAAATAAGGAAATGATGCGGATGTGATCTCATCTTGATGAGCTGTTTGAAGCTCCGGGATCAGTTCTTCAATCATTCTGACATAGGATGTCTCTTTGAACCCGTCTACGATAAACAGCATTTTACTATCAGAGTGCTTTAGTAAATAAGCGAGTTCCTGTGATTGAAAATTCGTATTCACGGTGACAAGAACAGCTCCAATGGAGGCGCAGGCGAATTGCAGAATGAGCCATTCAGGTACATTTGGTGCCATGATGGCGATATGATCACCCTTTTGAACCCCTATTGCCATTAGACCTTTACCTGTTTCCTTGACCTCTCTATAAAACGCTTCGTATGAATAACGTAAAGAACGTTCTGGATAAACAATGGCTTCATGTGCTGGGTGCTGCTCCTTTTTTTCTCTTAATAGGGAGCCGATCGTCTGTGGCTGAATCGACATCATTCGTTTCCTCCCTCACAAATAGTAAGCGTTTTCATTGCAGAATTACGCTAACAGTTGTCTTGCGATGACGAGCCGCTGAATTTCAGATGTCCCTTCTCCGATTTCCATCAGCTTGGCATCTCTCACGAGTCGTTCTACACCGTATTCTTTCATGTAGCCTGTTCCGCCGTGAATTTGGACTGCATCAAGACTTGCTTTTGTCGCCATTTCAGAAGCGAAAAGCTTGGCATAAGCTGCTTCCTTTGTAAACGGCTTGCCGTTATCTTTCAGCCAAGCGGCTTTCCATACCATTTGTCTTGCGAGCTCTATTTGCATCGCCATATCCGCCAGTTTAAACTGAATGGCTTGAAAGGATGAGAGGGTCTGACCAAATTGCTTTCTTTCTTTTGCATAGGAAAGCGAGGCGTCAAGTGCCGCTTGCGCGATTCCAACAGAAAGGGCGGCAATCGAAATTCGTCCCCCGTCTAATGTATATAAAAACTGCTTGAATCCTTTGTTTGGGTCCCCTAATATATGATGCGCTGGTACGCGCACTTCGTTTAAAATGATTTCAGCCGTATCTGATCCGCGCACCCCCATTTTGTCATATGGATTTGTAATTGATAGCCCTTTTTGTCCTTTTTCAACAATGAAGGCTGAGATGACCGGGCGGCCGTGTTCATCATGATCCGTAACAGCGGTGACGATAATGGTTCTGGCAAAATTGGCATTTGTGATCCAGCACTTCTCCCCGCTGATGATGTATTCTTGTCCGTCTTTGATCGCTTTTGTTTTCGTTCCTTTTGCATCTGAACCTGCGTTTGGTTCTGTTAATCCGAAGGAACCGAGTGCTGTTCCAGATGCTAGCGGGACAAGGTGATCCATCTTTTGCTCCTCTGTACCGAAATAATAAAGCGGGCTTGCACCTAAGGAGACAGCAGCGGCATAGCTAAGACCTGTACTTGCACACTGTTTTCCGATTTCTTCTACAGCCAGTGCATACGATATCGTATCTCCACCCGAGCCTCCATATTTTTCTGGAAAGGGTATGCCCATAAAGCCTAGCTCCCCCATTTTTTGAAATGTTTTGACAGGAAATACTGCCTGTTCATCAATCGTTTGAGCGAGCGGTGCAATTTCTGCTTTTGCGAATTCTTTGACCATCTGACGGATCATTTGTTGTTCTTTCGTTAATTCAAAGTCCATCTTACTTCCTCCTTTGTCTCTTCTCTATCATATTTATTAATCAAGTAGCTGCTTCATGCCAAGCTTGATTGAATTCAGAAAATTAAAATAAGAATAGTAGAAAAACGAGGAAATGAAAAAAGCATAAATGAAAGAAAGTTCTCATTCATGCTTTTTTTCGTTATTTTACTGTTTTTGTAGAAGGCTTGCTTTCATGATGAAGGCGATTAAGAGCCGTTACTTTGTAGATCGCACTCTTCTTCTGCTTCACTGAAAGGTCTTTGACAGATGTCATCGTGCCTTTTTCTTTTCTGACCGTTTGCAGTAATTCATATGTCCCTTTATTCGTCAATCGATAGACCGCATAATAGGATGCAGTAGAATGTGGGTCATTTTTGATCTGTAAAGCCGCGCCATCTGCTGTCTTTTTCACAGATTGGATGATTGGTTTTTTTGGAGCTTTCTGATGAAGCCACGGCATTTCTGGAATGAGAGCCGGTTTGCTATATGTCTCCTCTATTAATCGATCCTTTACATTCAAAGGGTTACGATTGATATCCTTTAGACTAAAATGCATGCTTCCCTGCACGAGTGGAGACTGCCGGTTCAGCTCGATTTGGCGAAAATATTCCTCGGGATCAGACCAAGCGGGATCACTGTTTTGATTGATTTTATAAGTCGCCTGACCAATGTATAGGTGAACGGGCTCTCCCTTCACTTCATTTGACCACCATTTCGTCAGCACATCATAGGCGGCTGCCTGAAAGCCGATGCTCCAGTAAATTTGCGGGGTGACATAATCGATATTGTGCTGCTGAATCCACTCTCTTGTATCAGCATACAAATCATCATAATTGGTCATCCCCGCTGTGGTGTTTGAACCAGTTGGATCATCTTTTATATTGCGCCATACACCAAACGGGCTAATACCAAATTTCACATACGGCTTTTCTTTCTTAATGGTTTCATTGATTTGCTGCACCAATTGATTCACATTATCTCTTCGCCAATCTTCTATATGTGTGAATGCTTTTTTTCCATATGTTTCATATGTTTCTTGATCTGGAAATGGCACACCAGCAATTTTATTCGGGTAAAAATAATCATCCATATGCACCGCATCAATATCATAGTTTTTCACTACTTCTTCTATGCCGCCTACAATGAAGTCCTGAGCATCAGGAATGCCTGGATTGTAATAAAGCTGATTTCCGTAGGCGATCGTCCAATCAGGATGTTTTCTTGCAGGGTGATCGGCTGATAGCCGGCTGAGGTCTGTATGATTCATTGTGATTCGATAAGGGTTAAACCAAGCATGAAATTCCAGGCCTCGTTTATGTGCTTCTTCTATCATGAATTGAAGCGGGTCATATCCAGGATCTTTCCCTTGCGTCCCGGTCAAATATTCTGACCACGGTCCGAATGCCGAAGGATAAAAGGCATCTGCTGTTGGTTTAATTTGCATGATGACGGCGTTCATATTCATCGCTTTGATCTTATCTAACAGATGGATGAACTCTTGTTTCTGGTCTGCGGCAGACAGTCCTTTCTTTGAAGGCCAATCCAAGTTATAAACTGATGCGACCCAAACCGCACGCATCTCTCTGCTGCTTTCAAGCTTCCCTTTTGGCATTTGACGAGCTAGACTGCTAGATGGAATCAATAAGAATACAAACATCAAAGTCATTGTCAGAAACATCATACTGATCTTTTTCAGCATGTTTTGCATCACCTCATATCAAGTTTATTCTGCGTTTTGTGATGGAATGCCAGCAGATGGTGTAAGCAGGATGTTTTTCATTGCATTGAGCTGAGCTTCAGGTACTTCGCAGGCTTCTATTAAATACCGCTCTGCACTCCCGTATGTATCCATCATCTCGTTTAGCACATCTTCAAGATAATCTTGCTGCACACCAAGCAGCGGCTGAATTTGCTTTTTTGATACCCGGTATAAACTCATCATTCGGACAAATCGTTCCTGCCTTTTGACAAGCATTTGCACTCCTTCATTTGAACGCATGTATTCACTTAAAACGATATGTACCGGTACACCGGCTGCTAATTGAATAAGGGCAGATAAAAAACCCGTACGGTCCTTTCCGCTCGTACAGTGAAGCATGAGCGGATAATTTTTCTCGTCTGACAGTAGTGTGAACAACTGCTGAATCTCTTTTTTTCGTTCGGTGAGCATACTTTGATATAAATCTTTCATGATCGGCGTAAATGATAGAGACTTTGCTTCTGCTACCAGCATACGAAACATGTTCCATTTACTAGGCATCATACTGTCAGGCTGCATAGGGATATGAACAATTTTGTCGTGTTCCTTGATCTTTGGTGGATGTGATTTACGTTCTGAGGTTGTACGGAGGTCACAAACGGTTTGAATCCCAAGCTTCGAGAACATCGCGATATCTTGTTTTGTCAGACGGGATAAATCTGCGGATCGATAAAGCATTCCCCGCTTGATCACCATCTCGTCTGTTGTTTGAAGTCCCCCTACTTCTCTAAAATTTGCAAGCTTTGAAAATTGGTTGTTTGACTGATTCATAGAAGTTAAAGTCCTTTCCTTCATCATTCCTTTCTCTATCATACGCTTTTATAGAAAAGGAGAAAAGAGAAGCAGACGACGGATCATCATGTAAGAGGAATTATTGGTATAATGAAAAAAAGACATTCGGATTGATTGGAGATTGTAGCATGATAAAAACAAAACGGATTCAGCAAATCAAAGAGTATGTGTTTGACCGGGAATCTGCCTCACTTGATGAGCTTGTAGCGCATTTTGGCGTCTCCAAAAACACGATACGCCGAGATGTACAAGCATTGGTAGAATCCGGCGTGCTAAAGAAAGTATATGGCGGTGTGGCTGTGAACCACTCAACGTTAGTGGTGTATCAAGAGCGTAAGACACGTCAGCTGAGTAAAAAACAATTGATCGGTCAGACCGCTGCCGCTTTTGTCGAAAATGGAGATATGATTTTTGTTGATTCTGGTACGACGACGCTCGAGATGCTTCCGTATTTGACGGAAAAACAGGTGACCGTTGTGACAAATAACGTGGATTTCATTACACAGGCGATGCCTTTTGAGAATCTCACCATCTTTTCGACTGGCGGGATGCTTGAGCGAAAAACGAATTCTTTCGTTGGCTATCAAAGTGTAGAACGTCTAAAAGCATATAATGTCAATAAAGCATTTATTGCGTCAACTGGTTTATCCATTGATCACGGGGTCACGAATTCCTCCCCGCTTGAAACGGATATTAAAAAAACACTCGTTCAAAAAAGTGCAAAAACGTTTTTATTAGTCGATGACAGTAAATTCGATCATTATGCACTGACCACGTTTTGTGATTTACAAGATATTGATGTCGTCGTGACCAATAAGCAGCCAAATGAAGATTATCTTCAATATGGAAAAGAGCATGATGTGCAGTTTGTCACGCCTTCAGCAACTTAGGAGACACGAAGGCTAGTAACAGCTTTCTACGGTCCAAAACGGAGAAAAGAAAGGCTGCTAAAAAAAACGGCTCAGGAATTTGAGCCGTTTTTTGATTCATTCATCTCAAGCTGCATAATGAAGTGGAATAAAAATCGGTACACTGCCGAGATGACGTCGATGAAAGACGTATCTTCTTGGATGTCCTCAAGCTCAAGAAGCTGTAAATTCACATCAAATAAGCCGTCTTGTCCATTAAATTGAAGCTGAGCACCATTTAATTGCGACAGCATTTCCTTTAGAATGCCTGTGTCTTTTTTAGGACGCTTTAATCCGAATAACACGGTATACGTTTGAAACACTTCGTCCCATTCAATGGCTAATCCATCGACTTTCACCACATCAAACCACTTCGATTCGATATAAATGAATTCTTTTTGTTGTGTTTTTACATATGTAAGCGGTGTGTTTAAAAATGAGGAGGCTTCCGTTTGAATCAAATCCTCTGATTCCTTGTCCACACGCTCTATATATACATCGCCAAAGCGTGCTTCTTCCTTTATTCTTGCACCTTCTAACGTCCAATTGTGACGCGTCGCTTCGTCATATTCAAAGTCTGTCAGCGCCTGCCCTTCTTTCAATAAATCTTGTAAGCGATTTTGCAATGACATGGCTATGTCTCCTTTCATCTACTTCATTTGCGTTTATTATTTTAGCATAACACACGAAAAGAAAGATATGTCCCAGTATATGATGGTATCATAGTGTAAAAAGAAACATCTCGGAGGGGTACGTTTTGCTCACAATGACACTGGCAGAAAAAATCGTAGACGAGGTCAAAAAAGTGCTGACTGAGGAAGTCATCATCGCACAAACAAACGGTACCATCATTGCGGCAACAGATCCAGCGCGCATTGGTCAATTTCATGAAGGGGCATATGTTACGTCCTTGGAAGGGCAGAAACGAATCCTCACAAAGAATGATGAACAGCATATGAAAGGCGTCAAAGCTGGCATCAATCTGCCTATTTACTTTGAGCAAGAGGTCATTGGTGTAATTGGGATGACAGGAGACCCTGTACATGTGTCCCCTTTTGGCGAAATATTACGAAAAATGACAGAGCTGCTCATACAAGAACATGAATTTTTTCAAGAGTCTGAAACAGATGAACGGCAGCTAGAAGCGTTTGTGTTCGACTGGCTTCATCTGCCGGAGACATCCATTGATATCACTGAAAAGGCGCAGCGGCTTCAGCTTGATGTTCAAAAGCAGCGTGCGGTTGTCCTGATCGATTGTCAGGATGAATCATTTATGAAACAGGATCAATACAAAGCGATGAAGGCTGTGCTGCATCTCACCAAGCAGGAGATCATCGTGCGCTGGGGACATGCGCGTTTTTTGCTCATGCTGCAAACAACTGCGGAAGATCGTGACGCTTTGCAGCAGCGCCTTTTTCACATGCATGCCTCGCTCTCAGCGCTGTCCACCTCGAAGATATTGATTGGTGCGGGGAAACCAGCAGCTTCTCATTTGATGAAGCAATCCTTTCATCAAGCCTTTCGTGCATTAAAATTGGCGCATGCTGATACACCGATTGTGTTTGATGAAGATTTGACGCTTGAGCTTTTTATCGAGGAAGTTAGTCAGGAAACGAAAGAAGTGTTCCTTGATCGAACGATTACGCCCCTTCTCCCCTATCCTGAGCTGGTGAAAACATTGCGGGTACTCATGACATCGGATTACTCATTGAAATATGCAGCTGGAGCGATGCATGTACATATTAATACGCTGCATTACAGGTTAAAACGCATCCAAGATTTAACGACACTTGATCCAAAGCGCATGCAAGATGCGATGCTCTTTTATTTAGCATTGATGCTGCTAGATCATGATACAAAAAAATCAAAAAAACAGTCCGATATTTTGTAGAATCGTCCATAGGCATGAAGCGGTTCTTTTTTTATACTGGAAGAAATGATACGTCAAAATCAGTGGGAGTGAATGTACATGTTAGATTCTGAATTTTCAAATCAATTAAAAAAGGTTGTCGGTGCGTCTTATGTACAAGACAGCAAGGCGGATCGTCTTACCTACTCTTATGATGCGACACCGAATTTTCAGCATATGCCAGATGCCATCGTGAGCCCTCACACAGCCGAGGAAGTGCAGCAAATTGTCCGGCTTTGCGCCTTATACAACGTGCCGATCGTGCCAAGAGGATCAGGAACCAATCTTTGCGCAGGAACTTGTCCCACACAAGGCGGCCTTGTGATGCTGTTTACAAGAATGAACCAATTATTAGAAATAGACGAAGAAAATCTCACCGCAACGGTGCAGCCTGGCTTGATTACGCAGGAGCTCATTCGCCAAGTAGAGGAAAGAGGTCTCTTCTATCCACCTGATCCAAGCTCTATGAAAATCTCCACGTTAGGCGGAAATATTAATGAAAATTCAGGTGGTCTAAGAGGCTTAAAGTATGGAGTGACAAGAGATTATGTCCTTGGTCTTGAAGTGGTTCTGCCAAACGGTGACATCATCAAAACAGGCGGCAAGCTCGCAAAGGACGTGGCTGGATATGATATGACCCGTTTATTCGTTGGTTCAGAAGGAACGCTAGGGATTGTCACAGAAGCAACGCTGAAGCTCTTGCCGCTTCCAGAAACAAAACAAACGATGCTTTGCTTATACGAAAGCCTAGAGGAAGCCGCTACTTCTGTCTCGGCCATTATTGCAGAGCGGATCATCCCCGCCACATTAGAATTTATGGATCAGCCAACTCTTGAAGTCGTTGAGGATTTTGCGAAAATTGGTCTGCCTACTGACGTTCAAGCGGTGCTATTAATCGAACAGGACGGCAATCCTGAGGCGGTTTCCCGTGATATGCAAACAATCGCAGAAGTTTGTCAGCAGCACGGTGCAAAAAGCGTCAATATCGCACATTCTGAAGAAGAGGCAAGTGCGCTCTTAACGGCGAGACGCTCTGCTTTATCTGCCCTTGCCCGGTTAAGCCCCACAACGATTTTAGAAGATGCCACAGTACCTCGTTCTGAAATTGCCAACATGGTGCGTGCGATCGAAGAAATTGCGCGAGAGTATCAGGTGAAAATTTGTACGTTTGGGCATGCAGGTGATGGAAACTTACACCCCACTTGTGCAGCAGATGCAAGAAATAAAGAAGAAATGGAACGTGTGGAAGAAGCCTTTCAAGCCATTTTTGAAAAAGCGGTCTCACTTGGCGGCACCATTACCGGAGAACATGGCGTTGGTCTCATGAAAGCTCCTTATTTGGAGCTAAAGGTCAAAAAAGAAGGAATCGCGGCAATGAGAGCGATTAAACAGGCACTTGACCCAGCAAATATCATGAACCCTGATAAAGTGTTTGGGAAAGCAACAAGAAAGCGGGTGGTGGTCTCATGAATTCCTCTAAACAAAAAGAGATTCAGCAAAAATTCCAGCAGCAAATGGATGAAAAGGAGCTGCTCAATTGTATGCGCTGCGGCTTCTGCCTCCCTTCCTGCCCTACCTATATTGAATCCGGACAACAAGAAACGCACTCTCCCCGCGGCCGAATTGCTTTAATGAAGGCGGTAAGAGACGGTGTGATTGAACCAGATGAAGATGTCAAACATTCACTTAATCTTTGTCTTGGCTGCCGTGCATGTGAACCGGTCTGCCCTTCTGGCGTCAAGTATGGGCGATTACTTGAAGATGCAAGAGACATCATTCAGCAGCATAAAAAGCAATCGTTTCCTGTTAAATTGATGAGGCGTGCTGTTTTTAAAGGTCTCTTCCCTTCACAAAGCCGTATGCGACAAGCCGCAGGTCTTCTTCGATTTTATCAAACATCTGGTCTGCAAACTGCTGCCCGTAAGACTGGTATGCTGAAGGTGCTTCCTTCGCATTTACAGCTGATGGAACAGGCACTCCCAAAGGTGCCGCGTCAAAAGAAAAGCCGTTTGAATGAATACAAAGCCATTGGTCCAGCAAGAAAATGTGTGGCATTTTTTTCTGGCTGTTTAATGGACACGGTTTTTTCCAGTACAAATGAAGCGACGATCCAGCTTCTGCAGCTGTCAGGCTGCGACGTTGTCGTCCCTCCTATTCAGACGTGCTGCGGAGCGCTTCATGGCCATAGTGGAGAAAAAGAGCAAGCAAAACAGTTAGCAAAGCAGAATATTGAAGCCTTTGAGGAGACGGATGTAGATGCGATTGTCATGAATGCGGGCGGATGTGGTGCCTTTTTAAGTGATTACGATCATTTGCTTCACAATGATCCGGCTTTTCAAAAGCGAAGTGAAGCCTTCTCAAAGAAAATCACGGATATATCAGACATTCTAGTGGAGCTGGCGTTTCATCACCGCATTCCTTTGGCTTTGCCTGAGCAAGTCATCACCTATCAAGACTCTTGTCATTTACGGAATGGAATGGGTGTACAAAGTGCGCCAAGGGTGCTCATGAAGGCTATTCATGGTGTTTCGTTCAAAGAAATGAAGGATGCAGGTCGCTGCTGCGGCTCAGCAGGGATTTACAACATCTTGCAGCCAAAAATGTCGATGCAAATTTTAGATCATAAAATGACAGAAGCAAGTCAAACAACGGCTGCTGCCATTGTCACATCTAATCCAGGCTGTCAATTGCAAATGGTGGCAGGGATCAAACGCTCAGGGCACCCGCCCAGCATGAGGGCCGTTCATCTCGCTGACTTATTATTAGAAGCCGTCCAATATGGAAAAGAAGCGTCCAGCTCATAAAGCTGAACGCTTTTTTCATGCATATCTTCAGACGATTGGTTGGATAATAGATGCAAATCGCGGAAGGAGATGATTCAAATGCTGAAAAAAAACAAACAACATCAGAAGGACCCGAATTCAGTATTTGAGGCATTATCGCGTTCCTCTGATTTTACAAATGAGTTATCTCGCAGTGAAGGTTTTCTTTATCGAATTTCTTTTTTTCGTTCCTTAATCAATGGAAATCTACTACATGAACAAATTCTGCCCTTCATCAAACAATTGCATCTGACACCCACTCTGGAGGAGCTAAAAGAACACATCCCGATTGAACAGGCTGTGATCACGAGTGACCTTCAAGAAGTGGAACAAGCCCTTCATCGAGGCAGTATTGCCATTCGACTCGAGACGGACTGGGGCAAAACGCTTCTTTTGCCGATTGAAGAAAAAAAAGGCAGACAAGTGGGGCCACCTGAGATTGAATTTGGCATTATTAGTGCACAGGAAGCGTTTGTTGAGGTTCTGGATACCAACTTAAACTTGCTTAGGCGACGGCTTCCGACGCCGGACCTCAAAGTGGCCGAAAAGACTGTTGGCACCCTTACTCAAACAAAAGTAGCCGTGTTATATATTGAAGAAATCGCCAACCCGCAAAACATAGAAACCGTTCTTCAGCGAATTGAGGACGTCGATTATGATCAAATTTTAGATGCGAATTATCTGGCTCAAATGCTTTATGATGTGTCCAATACGATTTTTCCATTGTTCTTAAATACAGAAAGACCAGACCGAGTTTCTTCAGGTCTTACGGAAGGAAAAATTGCCATTATGGTAGATGGGTCGCCTCATGTCTTGCTTGCCCCGACGATTTTACTTGAGTATTTCTCAACAATGGAAGATTATAACATGTCGTGGATTGCCGCTTCCTGCTTTAGGCTATTACGTATATTTGCAGTGATATTTTCTATTTTTGCGACGCCTTTATATGTAGCCGTTTTAACCTTTCATTATGAACTGATTCCTAAGGATTTATTAGAAACGATTGTGGCCTCACGCTATCTTGTCCCATTTCCACCGATTATCGAAGCATTATTTTTAGAGATTTCCATTGAATTACTTAGAGAAGCCGGGTCTCGCCTGCCAGCAAAGGTCGGACAGACACTTGGGATTGTTGGAGGGATTGTCATTGGGCAGGCTGCGGTGGCAGCAGGCTTAACAAGCAATATCTTACTCATTATTGTCGCCCTGTCTGCTCTTGCCTCTTTTGTCACACCTATATACAAAATGGGGACTACCATTCGGCTTTTGAGATTCCCTTTTCTTTTCTCGGCACAGATTTGGGGTGCATTAGGAATTGCTATGATGGGGTCTTTTCTTCTTACCCATTTAATGAAATTAACGTCTATTGGCCGGCCTTATCTAGAGCCTATTTATCCACTTCGTCTGGCTGATTTAAAGGGCAGCTTGATTCGTCCTCAGCTCCGCTTTTTGAATAAAAGACCGGATAATTTACGTGGAGAAAATAGAACCATTCACCAGCCAAAGCCTAAGCAAGGCCGGAAGGGGAAAAATGATTTTTACGAATAAGGAAGTGAAAGTATGGGCTCTTCTGTTAAAGAAAAATTTCAAATCTCCCCTTTTTTTGTGTTTTTTCTCATCAATGCCAATCAAGTAGGTGTCGGCATTTTAAACTTTCAAACGAATCTTGTTCGTTCAATGAATAATGATGGCTGGATCGCCATTCTTATTTCCGGCATCAGCGTTAATCTGATGATTTTTCTGATTTATTTTATGTTTCGCAAGGCCCCTTCTAATGAATTTGGTGATATTACACAATACGTGTTTGGCAAATGGATTGGGCAATTATTCAATATTCTCTATATCTTCTATTTTTCATTTTTGTCGTTGACCGTTCTCGTCCATTATATGGATGTGATCCATGTGTGGCTGTTTAAAGAAATCCCCGGTCTTTTGTTTGCGTCTGTATTGCTGCTGCTTGTCTATTACATACATACTGGCGGTTTTAGAACAATCGCTGGCTGGGCTTACTTTAGCATTGTCCTAACGTACTGGATGACCTTTATCTGCTTTTATGTCATGAAATATAGTCACATTCGCTTTATGTTCCCAATGTTTGATCATTCTTTCTCGCAAATCATGGCGGGAGTCAAAGATGCTTCTTTATCCATGTTTGGTTTTGAAACGCTGCTTGTCTATTATCCCTTTATTAAAAATGCAAAAACATCTCAAAAATTTGCCCATCTGGGGGCATTATTGACCACATCCCTCAATTTGCTTGTTTTTCTCGTGTCAATTGCGTATTACTCAAGTGCTCAGCTTGAACTCACGAAATGGCCGACATTGACGTTAACTAGCATCGTGAAACTTCCCTTTATCCAGCGCTTTGAATTTATTGAAGTGTCCCTATGGCTTCTACTAGTTATACCAAATATCGCCATTCCATTATGGGCAGCCAGCAGAATGGCGAAACAAGTATTTCATACGAGTCAGCGTATCACGTTAATTGTTCTCAGCGTTCTTATTTTGGTAATGTTTTCGTTTTTTGTCGGAGCTACCTCTTTTGAATCCTTTAACAAATGGGTGGAATACAGCGGATACATGCTTGTATATGGATTGATTGTATGTATGATTATTGGATTGATGCTGAAAAAAAGGTGGGTGAAAAAACGAGCATGAAACATTATGTTCTCGTGGGTCTCATGTTATTTAGTCTTTTCTTAACTAGCTGTGCACAGCCTCGCCTTTTAGATGAATTAAATATCTCTCAGGCGGCAGGATTTGATTTAGTGGAAGATGGAGAAATGAAGGGCTTTTTTGTCTTCCCAGTCTTTAAAAGTGAAGAGCAAGGAAATTATCAAATATTAAGCGCTAAGTCAAATACCATTAGTAATATTCAGTTTCTCGTTTCAGAAAAATCCCCCTTCCCAGTTGTCATGGGACAAGTGCTTGTTATTTTAATTAGTGAAAAGCTAGCAAAAGAAGTCGGTATGATTGATTTGATGAATTACATTTACCGCGACCCTATTATTGGGTCAAGACAAGTTTTTGCAATCGTTGAAGGAGAGGTTGAAGATGTATTGCACACAAAAATGAATCAAACCAATTTAAATGTTGGTATGTATCTTTCAGACCTGTTAGCTCAAAATATGCGAAATGGCAATGAACCGGTCACCAATCAGCACATTTTTATGAACCAGATGCTTGCAAAAGGTGTTGATGCATACCTCCCTTACATCAAAAAAACAAGTAATGCCATCAAAGTCTCTGGTGTCGCACTTTTTAATCAAGAAAAAATGGTAGGTCATATCCCTGGAGAAAAAACGTTTGCATTTAAAGCCATGATTGAAAATCATAAAAACGGCATTTATGAATTTCGATTGAATGATAAGGCGAAGACCCATGTCGTCATTGAAAATATCAAATCACATGTGTCCTATCATATCAAACCAACTGAAAATCTCACAAAAAAGCCTCACATCACCATTGACATCAAGCTTAAAGGTGAATTAAAAGAATTCATGAAGTCCAAAAAAATTGATTCACCTTCGATCTTGCAGCATGTCGAAAAAGAAATTGAGAAGCGTGTGGCTCAGCAAGGACAAAACCTTGTTCAGTCATTTAAAAGGCAAAAAATAGATCCGCTTGGACTTGGTCTGAGGTATCGTTCTAAAGACAAAGCAATGACACCTGAGAAATGGCAGGAAATCTACCCTGATGCGGATGTACAAATCAAATGCCAGATGAAGGTTGTCCAAACAGGAGTTAGCCAATAAAAAAGACTGTGAAAAGGGTCTTCCCTTCTCAGACAGTCTTTTTTTTTAATCTTCATCTTTTACATCCGGGTCATCAGGTATCGGTTCATTTAAGATCTCTTGGACGAGCTCTTTATATTGTTCAAGCTGCTTCATATGTGTTTGAAACTGCCCTTGATAAATCAGGTAAGATTCCCCGTCAAATACGTAGCGGATCTTTTTTTGCTGGATTAATTTTTCAATATACGCTTCTGATACTTCTAGGTATTCAGCTGTTTCTGCGATTGTTAAATACATGTATGTGCACCACCAGTTCGTTTCATCTTACAAATTATATCACGAGCTGCTGGAAAAACGGATACAGCCTGTTCATGTTTTTTTCATCTTTTCTTCACTGATTCGTCAACTCCCTTTTGTACAGTATTCATACACACAATTTATAGGAGGTGACCATTCTTCACATGACAAGGAAAAACATTCGAACCTATGCCGCGTTTTCAATTGTAGGAGCAGGCAATACGCTCATTGACTTAATCTTTTTTTTCTTTCTAACGGCCTGCTTTGTCCCCCCCTTCCTCGCGCAGTGCCTTTCCTATAGTGCAGGGATGATGAACAGCTATTTTTGGAATCGAAAATGGACATTTCAAGTGAAAAAGAAAGCTGACAAGTGGGAATGGATCAAATGGATGACTGTCAATGGGGCAGCGTGTTTTCTTACCTACTTCGTCTTATATGTCATGCAGCTAGCAGATTTCTCATTATTCATCAGTAAATTGGTCGGCACCCTTCTTGGTCTTATGATCACTTTTACTGGAAGCCGCGTTTGGGTCTTTCAAACAGAAAATCAACAATCAGAAATGGAGCGATGATTCAATGAACATTAAAAAAAAGGAAATGCTGCCCATCATCGATAAACCTGCCATTCAATATATTGTCGAAGAAGCAGTTCAATCAGGCATTGAAGATATCATCATTATTACAGGAAGGAATAAAAAATCGATTGAAGATCACTTTGACCGGTCCATTGAGCTAGAGCAAAATTTACTCGAAAAAGGGAAAAAGGAACAGCTGGCTGAAATCAAGCATATTGCGGATATGGCCAATATTCATTATATTCGTCAGAAGGAACCTCTAGGTCTCGGACATGCAGTGTTATGTGCACGTCATTTTACCGGAAATGATCCTTTTGCTGTTCTTTTAGGTGATGATGTGATGGTATCAGACAAGCCCGCGCTCTCTCAGCTCATGGAAGTCTATGAAGACAAACAAACAGAGGTAATGGGTGTTCAGCAAGTAGATCGTCTAGATGTCAGTAAGTATGGTATGATAAGACCAGCTAGATTAGAAGGTCATGTGTTTGAAGTCACAGACTTGGTGGAAAAGCCAGCCATTCATGAGGCACCTTCCGATTTAGCTGTGATGGGCAGGTATCTTTTAACCCCATCGATTTTTTCTGTGTTAGAAAGAATCGGCAGAGGTGCTGGCAACGAAATACAGCTGACAGACGCTCTGAAAGAGATTGCACATCAATCACCCATTTATGCAAGACGATTAGATGGTTTGAGATTTGATGTTGGAGATAAGCTTGGCTGTTTTAAGGCAGCGACTGAAATTGGATTAATGCGTCATGATATGAGACCAGCCATGCTAGCATATATAGAAAGCATACTCATGAGAGAAGCAAAACAAGCATAGGCTCTTATAAGAATGCTTGAAGAAAATCGTATTTAAAGGCAGTGTGAAATGAATGGGAACCTTTTTTAATGAAATTTTAACATGGCTGACAAGCCTTGGTTACGTAGGTGTTGCACTTGGACTCATGATTGAAATCATTCCGAGTGAAATTGTCCTTGCCTATGGCGGATATATGGTATCAACAGGAACCATTGGTTTTGTTGGGGCTGTCATTGCTGGGGTCATTGGAGGCACGCTTGCTCAGTGCTTTATTTACTGGATTGGTCTTTACGGCGGAAGACCTTTTCTAACAAAGTACGGAAAATATTTATTCATCCATGAGCATCATATTGCCACTGCAGAGCGCTGGTTTGACCGATATGGAACAGGTGTGGTGTTTACAGCGCGCTTTATCCCTGTTGTGCGCCATGCCATCTCGATTCCAGCCGGCATTGCCAAAATGCCATTTTTCAAATTTGTTCTTTTGACGGGATTAGCCGCTATCCCTTGGTCCATCTTATTTATTTATCTCGGGATGCAGCTTGGGACAAAGTGGGATCACATTCAAAGTGTTGCCCACACTTATACTACACCGATTATGGCTATTGCCATCGTCCTTATCGTTCTGTATTTCATGCTAAAAAAAATTCGCACGAATCGAAAACGGACAATCTAACGAAAACGCCTTCCACTGATTCTGTGAAAGGCGTTTTTGCTATGAGGGTGTCGATTGCTTTTTCATATATTGGGATAATTCCATAATCATTGCACCCATTCTCTCAAGTGACGGGGCAAGAATGCGGTCTACTCCCTCTTCTTTTAAAGCTTCAGCTGTTACTTTTCCGACAGCCACTGCCAGTACTTGCTGCTCAAATAGATTTTGCAGTTCTTCTATTCTGCCCCATTCTTCTGCTAGTTTAAAAAAGGCATGAACCTGGACAGCGGTCGTAAAACAGACGGCATGGACTTTTCCATTTTTCATTTCTTGAAGCAAGGTTTCAGCAGCCTCTGATTCAGGAGGCGTGTGCTGATATGGTAATAGCGGCAAAACATCTGCCCCCTTATCATGTAAAAACTGCATGAGAGCTGGCGCATTTTCGCCGTGAAGCTGAACCATGACCCGTTTGCCTTGAAACTCTTTGTCTTCAAGCTTTGAGATGAGGTCACGAACGGTTCCATCTTCATCCGAAACATCTGGCTGAATTCCGTTTTTTTTGAGAGCGGCAAAGGTTTTGTACCCTCTTGAAGCGATGTGGGCTTTTGATAAAATGTTCATAAATGCTTCTCCGAGATTTAGTTCTTCTGCACTCTCAATTAATGTATTTGTGCCAATGCCTGTTGTTAAAATCACCCAGTCAGCCCCTTGTTTCACAAAGGTTTCGATGCCTGGTTTTAACTCCTCTTTGGCTAAAAACACTGTTCCTTGAAGAGAGCGAATAACGGCTTGTCCTCCTTGCTTTTCAACAAGTGTACGCATTTCTTCTGTTTTTCTCGTTCCACAAATGGCAATCGTTTTTCCAGCTAATCCTTTACTCATTCTATCCCTCTTTTTCTATCACATATGATATGTATTAAATATAGATTTATTTGGAAGAGGTTGCAAGTGTCTACTAAAAAAGAGCTTGACGTTTCTGTGGAATTCGAGTATCTTTTGTAAGTGCAAATTGTAGGAGGTCATTATGGAAAAACAGAATGTTCAAGCAATTCGATTATCAATTGCAGACCCAACACCACTTGGTTTGTTTGGTTTAGCAATGGTGACGCTCGTTGCGTCCTCACAAAAACTAGGAATCACAGATGGCACTTCCCTTATTTTACCTTGGGCTATCTTCCTTGGAGGAATCGCGCAGCTTATTGCGTCCATACAAGATTCAAAGCATCAGAATACTTTTGGTGCCACTGCCTTTGGCGCATTCGGTCTTTTTTGGATGGGCGTTGGAACCACTTGGCTCATTCAAGCCGGCGTTTTTGGGAAAACGCTTGCGGGAGCTGCGGATCCAAAACAACTAGGTTTTGCTTTTATTGGTTATTTGATTTTCAGCTTGTTTATGACGATCGGTGCAATGGAAACACATAAAGTGTTATTTTTGATTTTCGTCTTTATTGATTTCTTATTTATCGGTCTTTCCCTTAGCTCGTTTGGTGTGATGTACGATGTGACCCATACTATTGCAGGCGTTTCAGAACTGATCATTTCCCTGCTTTCGTTTTATGGTTCAGCAGCTGTTGTCCTCAATACACATTTTGGCCGTACTGTGCTGCCAGTTGGACAACCATTTCGCATTTTTATAAAAGCATAAATCAAAAAGAACTGCTCTGTGCAGTTCTTTTTGATGCTTATTTTCCTTGTTCCTCTTGAAATATCTCTCCGATGATTTCATAAGAGCGCATTCTTTCTTGATGATCAAACATATCAGAATTAATCATGACTTCGTCTGCTTGAGTGGCTTCAATAAAGGCTTCCAATTCTTTTTTCACCTTTTGTTTATCCCCGATCATTGTCGAACTTAATTGTTCATCAACCATCGCTTTTTCATAAGGGCTCCAAAGGCCATCCATACTGTCAACAGGGGCCTTGAGTTTTCCTGGAGTATTGCGAATGAGACTCAAAAACCGCTGATAATGGGAGGTTGCCAAATATTCAGCTCGCTCTGTTTGATCAGCAGCAAAAACCGTCACACCCACCATGGCATAAGGCTCTTTTAACACATCAGAAGGTTTAAATGATTGTCTGTACAATTCTAATGCAGGAATTGTATTTTTAGGTGAAAAATGTGCAGCAAAGGCAAATGGCAGCCCAAGTTCTCCTGCAAGCCTTGCGCTAAAACCGCTTGAACCAAGGAGCCAAATAGGAATCTCCAGTCCTTCACCTGGAACGGCCTTTACATGTTTTTTGACCTGACCGGTCGGTTTGAAATATTGCCGAAGCTCTTCAAGCTGCTCCGGGAAATCTTCTCCATTATGAAGATTACGTCTGAGAGCTCTTGCCGTTAACTGATCCGTTCCCGGTGCTCTGCCAAGACCTAAATCAATTCTCCCCGGATACAATGTCTCAAGTGTTCCAAACTGTTCTGCAATAATAAGTGATGAGTGGTTTGGAAGCATAATACCGCCAGAACCCACCCGAATTTTTTCGGTTCCTCCCGCAATATATCCAATCAAAACAGATGTTGCAGAGCTCGCAACCCCTTCCATATTGTGATGTTCTGCAAGCCAGTATCTATGATAGCCCCACTTCTCGACCTTTTTTGCTAGATCCATACTATGCTCAAAAGACTCTTTAATGGTGCCGCCTTCTGTTACAGAGGATAAATTTAAAACGGAATATGCAGTGCGCTGTAAAACTGATTGACTCATAAATGATGTCCCCATTTCTGTCAAAAATCATACTAGTTTCATACTTTCAACACCATAACATAAAATCGTTTAACTTTTAAATTATTTGATTCGATGATTTTCGAAATGATGAATTTCTAGGTTTTACTTCCAATTTGAAAATTCGCACATAGAACGAAATATCAACTTTAGGAGGTGGGCAATTTGTATAATCAATTCGATCACAAATGTCCCTTTTGCGGTAAATATCATGAGTAGCCTCATTACAAAAGATCACAGCATGACCTTCCTCAAAGAAGAGACTGTCCATTCGTCAGACAAGAACATCCAAAACAAATCGCCTCACAAGTAAATCAGCCTTGTCACATTGCAAAAGGAGAAAAACATTGAAAGCCAAATCAAACAATTGGAAGAAGAGGTTCAGCAGGCCTCGCTGGACCGGCCGGCGGTTTGAGCAATTTAACAGCTGGAAATACGATTTCACTTCAGCTTTTAGGAGCCGTTGTAACAGCTGTTTTGGTAGGCCGTGGTGCTGCTGCTGGTGCTACTTTGACATCATACAGCTCAGCTAAACTAAAAAAGAAAGGCTTTTTCAGCCTTTCTAAGATTGTTGACAAAGGGCTAAAATGATCTTTATTTTAGCCCTTTGTCTTCTTTTCAGCACTTCGTTTGCGATGGAACAAAACTTCCCAATGTTTAGTGTCGTTATGATTGAACAAGAGCAACGATTTGTTTTTTCTTCCATACCAATCGATAGTAGCCATATTGAAGTAATAAGTTCACAAAGAAAGCTGCAGGATAGCCTATCCAGATTCCCTTGATACCAAGCGATGTATAGTGTGATAGCACATAAGCAACTGGTACTTCAACAAGCCAAATGGAACAAATGCTAAAGATCGTCGGCCATAGAACCGTACCACTAGCTCTCATCGTGGCTGCAACGATTTGAGCCGTCCCAAATATGAGATAGCTCCATAGTGTAATGACAACCAAACTATACGCAATATCAATCGTCCTAGGATCTGTTAAAAAGATGGATAAAATCTGCGGTGCAAATATATAGACGAAAATAATGATCAATCCGCCTATGGCGCAGTTTAGTCCCAGCCCAATTTTAATGACATCTTTGAGACGATTCATATTCCCTGCACCAATGAATTGTGCTGCAAAGATAGAGACCGCAATACCAAGACTCACTGCCGGCATCTGTACGTAACTCACGACCTGATTGACAACACCATAGGCAGCTGTCGCCTGTGATCCATAATCGTTTACAAAAGAAATGACAGCAATTTCTGATAAAGAAATGAGAATCATATTCATACTTGAAGGAATACTTAGCTTTAATAACGTTTTTAATAGATCCCCTTTCATCAATAAATGCTTTCTAACCGACGCATCGATGCGCAGCGGGTGTTTTGTTTTATATAGATAGATATGCAGAATGATGAACGTCACAATTGTTGAAATCACAGAGGAATACGCAGCGCCGTATAAACCAAAAGCCGGCAGTCCTAGCCAGCCGAATAATAAAATCGGCAGCAGCAACATATTCGTTGCCGTACTAATCATTAGGAAATAAAAAGGCGTTTTCGAATCTCCTGTCCCTCGTAAAAAGGTCGTATAAACAAAATATAGAAATAAGATCGGCATTGAGATGAATAGAATTCTGGCATATGCTACACTTTCCTCCACAATATTTGCGGGTGTTCCCATTAGATTAAGGATATCTGTTGCGAATAAACCTCCAATGATAGCTAAAGAAAGTCCGATCAAAAAGGTGAACGAAAGCGTTGTGCCAATAATTTCTTTTAATCTCTGTTCATTTTTTGCTCCATATGCTTGTCCAATTAGGATGGAGCTTCCTGATCCAATTCCAATGGAAAATGAAACGAGTAAAAAGAAAAGCGGAAAGAATGCAGAAATAGCAGCTACTGCATCCTCTCCAATCCATCTGCCGACAAGTACTATGGACACAAGCTGTCCGATTGATTGCAAAATATTGCTTAGCAAAAGTGGAATGAGAAAAATGGACATGGTTTTTACTAAAGATTGATTGTTATCTAACGACATGATGGTTCTCCTTCTCTGTCTAAAGATCCTCAGCTAAGATGCTGACAATACGGTCTTCTATATCCTTTCCTTTTTCGTCATCTACAAGATGGTTTAATAGGATAGAAAAAGCGAGCGTCTTTCCGCTCTGCGTTTCAATATATCCAGAAAGTGTGCTGACCGTTGTTAATGATCCCGTTTTCGCACGTACTTTTTCTAGTGTAGCTGGTTCTTTCAATCTGTTCCTTAACGTTCCTCCCACCATTCGTTCACTTGCCCCTGCTAACGGAAGCGCATGTTCATAGGTCTTAAACCATTTTTCCCTTTGAATGTTTGTTAAAAATAAAGTGAATTGATTTGCAGAAACAAGGTTAATAGGTGATATGCCCGATCCATCTCGCAGCACTGCAAGTGAAGGATCGAAGCCAAAAGCAGGAAGCCGTTCATACATCACGTCCAGCCCATCTTCAAAGCTCCCTTTGTTCTTCACTTGTTTGCCAAGTTCCTTTAGCAAAATTTCTGCATGGGTATTGTTGCTTAATTTCATCATGGGAATAAGCAGCTCTGATAAAGGCATAGATGAATGGGAGGCGATTTTCTTGGCTCTTTTAGGAACGTGTTTTGTTTTGAGTGGTCCTTTCACCTGAATCCCTTCAGCTTTTAGCGCTCGTTTCATTAAGTCTAAAGCATAGGTTGTCGGCTCCCATAATGCTACCCATTGTCTAGATGAACTTGCTTTAAGCGGAATGGTTCCAGTCAAAGTAATCTTGTTTGTGCCGTGAGAGCGCTTAAAAGAGATCTTCTTTTTTCCGCCTTCTGGCACAGTTTTCACTCGATTGATGACTTGAGCAACATCAGTCTTCGGGATCATGTCATAGGTGGCTTTCTGCCCTGCTTTCTTTCCTGGCTTTACTTCGAGAATAATGGTTCCTGCATCATAATCTTGATTCGGTGAAGCGGTGAGAGCAGATATTTGTGCGCCGTAATATTGATCCTCATCACTCCACGGCAAATCAATGGAATATCTCGTGTCATCAAACCAAGTGTCATCTGCCGCAAGCTGCCCGTGAACTGTATGTATTCCAGCCTTTTTGACTTGTTTGGCCAATGCTGCAAAATCCGCCTCTAATAAAGTCGGATCTCCAGTGCCGCGAAGATAAAGGTTGCCATGTAACGTTTTCTTTTGAATAGAACCATCCATCCAGATGTCTGTAGAAAATGTGTGTGTTTCTCCAAGTATATCAAGGGCGATGGCTGATGTGAGCAGTTTCATATTTGAAGCAGGAGTAAGACGGGTATCAGCTTGATGTTCATAAAGAAGAGAAGTGTCAGAAGTATCGCGGACGCTGATGCCGGAGATAGCGCCCTCTAAGTCAGGTGCTGTTCGTATGAATTCGTCTAAAGCTGTGATCCATTTTGATTGATCATCACGAGCTGTGAGTGGTTCATCTTTTACTGCAAAAGGGAGAAATAAAATCGACAGGATACATATTTGTAAAAACATGAACTGTGAAAAACGCTTCACGCAATTCCTCCTTTTTTAGGGCAGCAGCCAATTTTAGAAGATTATGTTCATTATACACAAAAGAACGTTTGTTCTCAAAGGTTTTTTAAACAGAAAAGTCAGCTTTCTTTGACGAAAACTGACAAGCCCTTTACCTCTTTTCTGGATTCCAGCCGTCGGTGCCGCTAAGGACAGCCTGAACCGTGATTTGACTTGCTTCGTTTTTTGTTAATATCGTTGACCATTTCACCCGATTTGTCACATTGCTCCCTGCTCCCATTGATCCATATTCTTTGTACCGGGCAGTTCTTTCATTGTCACGGTTATCCCAATTATGCCAGCCCTCTGTTTTGATATGATCTTCCATTTTTGTATGGAGAAACGTCACAGCGGAATGAGGTCTCCACGGACGGCCTAAATAAACAGATTGAGCAGCTGCCGTTCCTTTTTTTAGCGTGGAATCAATGAAAACGTATCCGTACCTTTGCGCTTCTGTTGTGGATGCCGCAGTAATATACCCATTTCCAAGACTTTTTATTTCAGCTTTTTTAAACACAGCCGTGGCTGAACCAAAAATGAAATCGACCGTTCCCTCAATATAGCAGTTTTCGTAATATTGCCGGCCAGTGCCTGTTGCATAAAGCGTATCTTGATAGCCAAGGACACGTACTTGCTTGAACGCTGCCCGGTCTCCAGACACATAAAGGGCCACAGCCTGACCTGCATGTCTGCCAGCTGTATTTTGAAAGGTGATATTTTCTGCATAAAAGTCGTTCGCACGAATCATTGTGCTCGAGCTATTTGTCGTGCTGCCGGTGCTTGCATTTGTATCATCATACGTCAGAATCGTCTTGTACTGATTTTCTCCGATAAAGGAAACGTACGGCTTATTTTGCGGAAGGAGGATCTTTTCTTTATAAACACCATTCTTCATATATATCGTCGTTGGCTGTTGATTGTTTGCTGGAATCGCATCAATGGCGGACTGAACGGTTCGAAATGAACCATTTCCTTTTTGATCGACCACAAGGACACGGTTCGTTTGATTTTTGTGTCCACCTGCTTGAAGTGAAGCCGAGTCCAAAAGGAATAAAGACAATACCATCACAAGCAGTACTTTCCCATACTTCATCACACATCTCCTCCTTGTTTTGTGAACGTTTTCATTGAAGCATTCTTTTTGATCTTATTCATTCACCACACGAAAAAACACCCACCGCGTTATGTTGTGGATGTTTTTTCAGATTTCTCATATTTCATCGCATAAATTCCTTCATTTTCAATCCATTCACAAAATAGGACTTCTTTATAGGAAGAAATGTGCTGCTTTTTTAATTGCCCGCGCAGCCATGCCTCATCAAATCCAGCTTCCTGTAAGTCTTTTCTTAAGATTTCCCCGTCGATAATAAACGTTCTAGGCAATTTGACTTCTTTTCCTTTCACGTTCACATCTTCTGCTGTGGCTGGTGCGTATTTCATTTTCGGAAGAACGCTGACAGAGCCGTCCGTTTCTAAAATCGCATATTCAATTTCGTGAAGAGCAAAATGTCCTTTCGCTCGTATAAGCGTCTGCAGCTGATTTAAATCAAGCATATTCTTCTTCAAGCGATTGTAGCGAATGTTCCCCTTATCAATCACAAGTGTTGGTCTTCCTTCTAAAAGAGCCCGAATGGATTTAAATCTTTGCGAAAGCCATTCAACTGTGTAAATCAAAACGCCCCATACCGCAACAGCAAACAAAATGTGCTGAATCTTGACTTCTGGATCAAAGATGGCGTTTCCGACCATTTCCCCTAAAATCAGCGCAGAAATAAAATCAAACGGCGTGATTTGTGCAAATTGTGTTTTCCCTAATAATTTTGTAATAAAAAATAAGGCGGAAAATCCAATAAAGAGTTCAACTAGAATACTCAAAAACGGCACAGAGCTTCCTTCCTTTCTTGCTGCATTTACTTACAGCATATACATGAAAGGAAGGATCTAAACTGTTTATGAGGGCAATAAAATAAAGACATTTTCCCCCTCAACCAATGTTTCATACGTTTTGACGCATCCGTGATCTGGTGCTTGAACGTTACCTGATGAAAGATCGATTTTCCAATCATGCATCGGACAGAAAACATGATCTCCGCTCACCATTCCTTCAGCCAGTACGCCGCCTTTATGAGGACAGCGATTTTCAATGGCTTTGAATTGTTTATTTGAGGTTTGAAAAACAGCTAATTCAAGTGTACCAGCTGCGACTGTTTTCCCTAGCTGCAGCGGAAAATCTGATATGGTACCAATGTGAACTTTCACAACGGAAACTGTCATCTGATCTCATCCCTTCAATTGATTTATACGGAAGCCGTAGCTTTATGAAACAATTGTCTCGTGTCTTTTTGGTTCTCGCGAAGCTCCCGCCAAGGCTCTTCATACGTTGAAAGTGCGATGTCCATTCTTTGGATTAATGCTTCGCGTTTCTCGTCATCTAAGAGTACTGATTTAATATGATCTAGTCCGAGTCGTTCGACCCAAGCAGACGTTCTCTCTAAATAATTTGCTGTTTCTCTGTAATATTGAAGGTAAGCTGCGGCCATTTGTTCTACTTCTTCTGCTGTACTTACCTTCATCAATAAATCTCCAGCACGTAAATGTGTACCGCCATTTCCGCCGGCGTACAATTCAAATCCTCCATCAATCCCTACAATGCCAAGGTCTTTGATCCCTGATTCTGCACAGTTTCTAGGGCAAGCAGACACGGCCATTTTCACTTTATGTGGGGTAGCAAGTCCTTCGAATTTCTTTTCAAGCGCAATCCCAAGAGAAATGGAGTCCTGCGTTCCGAATCTGCAAAATTGTTCTCCGACACATGTTTTGACCGTTCTTAAAGACTTTCCATATGCATAACCAGATGGTATATCCAGATCCGCCCAGACTTTAGGTAAATCTTCTTTCTTTACACCTAGAAGGTCGATACGCTGACCGCCAGTCATTTTCACAAGCGGTATTTGATATTTGTCGACGACGTCTGCTATTTTTCTCAGGTCGTTTGCATTTGTGACACCTCCATACATACGTGGAACAACGGAATAGGTGCCATCATTTTGAATATTGGCATGCATACGTTCATTCACAAATCGTGAGCTCTTTTCATCTTTGTATTCAAGAGGATGAAGCATCCCTAAATAATAATTCAGTGCCGGCCGGCATTTTGAACAGCCTTCCTCTGTCTCCCAGCCGAGTACATTCATCACTTCTTTGACATGCTGCAAGCCTTTTTCTTTGATTTCATGAATCACTTCATCTCGTGAAAGAGTGGTGCAGGCGCAGATGGTTTCTTTTTGCGCTGTGCGGTTCGCATCATCGCCTAAAGTGTGCCATAGAATCTCTTCGACAACGGGCTTGCAGCCTCCGCATGATCGTGAGGCACTTGTACATTGCTTGACTTCCTGAATCGTTGTTAAGCCTTCTTCCTGAATGGCCTGCACAATCTGACCTTTTGATACACCATTACAGCCACAAACGATATGGTCGTTTGCCATGTTCTCTATCGTGCTTTCTTGCGCCAGATCATTTGAGGTTAAGACGGATACCTTTTCCATATCCGACATATCCACACCTTCTCTAATGTAGGAGAATAATCGAGGTCCATCACTTGTTTCTCCAAACATCACGGCGCCTACTAATCGGTTTTGCTGGAAAACTAGTTTTTGATAAATGCCTTTTTGTTCGTCAAAAATCTTAATCGCTTTTTTCTCATCGTTTTCTATAAAATCACCAGCTGAAAACACGTCAACTCCTGATACTTTCAGCTGTGTCGAGAGAACGGAGCCTTCATATGGAGCAGGATTCATGTCACATACATGTTTTGCGAGCACATTCGCTTGGTCGTATAAAGGAGCGACAAGTCCGTACGTTTGCCCCCTGTGCTCTACACATTCTCCGACGGCATAAATGCCTGGGACACTTGTTTCCATAAAATCATTGACGATAATACCTCGGTTGACTGCAAGACCACTTGTTTCTGCAAGCATTTTACTTGGTTTAATTCCTACTGCCATGACGACCAGATCTGTCTCAAGTGTGGAGCCATCTGAGAATGTTAATCCTTCAACTCTTGTATCTCCTAACATCTCATTTGTCTGTTTTCCTAACAGGAAGGACATGCCCTGTGCTTCTAATGCTTTTTGAAGAAGCTGGCCTGCAATAGGATCTAACTGGCGTTCCATTAAATGAGAGCCGAGGTGAATGACGGTCACTTCCATGCCTAAGTTTAATAGACCGCGTGCCGCTTCAAGTCCAAGGAGCCCGCCTCCAATGACCGCTGCTTTTTTATACTTAGTGGAGGCATTCACCATTTCCTCAGTGTCTTGCAATGTACGAAAGGCTGTTACACCTTTTTTATCACTCCCTGGAATTGGCAGGATAAATGGGAGAGAGCCCGTCGCTAAAATCAGCCGATCATAATGTACGGTCCGTCCTTGATCACTAATTACTGTTTGACTCACTGTATCGATCTTCACGATGGTTTCATTTGTAAACAGCTGAATATCATGTTCTTGATACCAATTCCAATCGTTTAACGTAATATCATCTGCCTTCGTATCTCCTTGAAGAACCTTCGATAAAAGAATTCGATTATAGTTAGGATGCGGTTCACTTCCAAATACCGTCATGTCAAATCGTTCGCTGTCTGTTTTTAAAATGTTTTCAAGCGTTCGAATGCCAGCCATACCGTTTCCAACTAGTACGAGTTTTTCTTTCATGATAAAAACACCCCTCATGTGATCATTTTTTAGAAAATACCATAATCTTAACAAAGATGGAAAATACATGTTATGATTTCTCACATAGTTTTCAATTCATGTAGGCTGACAGCTGTACAGGACAATATTTAAAGCCTGGCATCTTACTGTGAGGATCTAGGTCATCACCAATTAATTGATTAATGGATTGATGTTTGCTCCAGTGAAATGGTACAAACACTGTATCCTTTCGAATGGTGTCTGATATGTGGCATCTCATGATGACACGACCTCTTTTCGACTGGATGATGATGAGCTCCCCGTGCTGAAATCCGTGCGTTTTCGCGGTGTCAGGATGAAGCTCTGCATAAGCTTCAAACTGCCGGGCAACAAGAGAGGTACTTTTTCTTGTTTGAACCCCTGTTTGGTAGTGAGCCATCACCCTGCCGGTCGTTAAATAAAGAGGGTATTCTTGACTGACTGGTTCCTTTGCAACCTTTTGCTTGTGCGCGACGACTGCAAACTTTGCTAGACTGTCAGAGTGTGAGAATTCATGTTCAAATAATCTTTCTGTTCCTGGATCTTCTAAATTCGAACAAGGCCACAATATGCCTTGCTCTTTCCTCAGCCTTTCATAGGTCATACCGGAATAATCAGCTTTTCCTCCTTTCGATGCAGCCCTTAATTCCTCAAAAATATCTTCTGCTGATGAAAAGGAAAAATAGCCACCTTTGCCTAATACAGCTGCTATGTCACAAATGATTTGCCAATCGTGCTTTCTTTGATGCTTGAGTGGATATGTTGCTTCTCTCAGCGTAACGCGCCCCTCTACGTTTGTCATGGTACCTTCGTCCTCTAAATATGACGAAGAAGGTAAAATGACATCTGCCAGCTCAGCAGTCTCTGAGACAAATAAATCAATCGCCACAAAAAAGGATAACTGCTCGATCGCTTTTTTAATAAAGCGCGCATGCGGGCCAGATTGAACAGGATTAGAGCACATTAAAAAGAGCGCTTTTATCTCACCTTCCTGCATTTTTTCAAACATTTCAAAAGCAGACACGCCTTTTCCAGGCAGTTCTTTTTCATCGATGTTCCATATTCCTGCGATTTCTTTTCTGTGAACAGGGTTTGTGATATCACGATAACCTGGAAGCTGATCTGCTTTTTGTCCATGCTCTCTTGCCCCCTGTCCATTTCCCTGTCCAGTAATCGCACCGTAACCGCATCCAAAGCGACCGATCTTCCCAGTCACAAGCAGAATATTTAGGAAATTACGAACGGCTGCTGTTCCGTCTATTTGCTGCTCAATGCCTCTTGCGGTGAGAATCATGCCTGTCGTTTCTTGGGCAAATTTCCTCGCTATTTTTTGAAGGACTTCAGTCGTCACACCGGTCTGCTCAGCGATGTCTGACAGAGAGATGCGCGAGACATGCTCCTTTAATTCTTGGAAACCTGACGTTCGTTTTCTAGTAAATGCTTCATCTATTAAGTTTTCATGAAGCATGATGTGCAATATGCCATTTGCCAGCGCGGCATCTGACCCTGGTTTAAGGCTTACATGTAAATCGGCTAATTTGGCTGTCGGTGTTTTGCGCGGATCGATGACGATAAGAAACGCTCCGTTCTTTTTCGCCTCTTCGATGTACGGCATGAGGGTTGGCTGACATTCGGCTATATTCGTTCCAACTAATATCAACACCCGTGTATGCTTAATGTCACAAAGAGGAAACGTGAGACCACGGTCAAGTCCGAATGTTTGGTTAGATGCTGTTGCTGCCGACGACATACATAGTCTTCCATTGTAATCAATGTATTTCGTTTTCAGCGCCACCCTTGCAAACTTTCCGAGTAAGTAAGCCTCCTCATTTGTAATTGATGCGCTTCCGTACACACTGATGGCATCATGGCCATGCGCGAGCTGAAGGGCTTCAATGTTTGTTTTGATTTCGTCAAGTGCCTCCTGCCATGTCGCTTTGACAAATTGTCCGTTTCTTTTGATGAGCGGGTGATTCAATCGTTCTCGGTGCAGTGCGTGCTGGTGTGCATGCTGTCCTTTCATACAAATTCTTCCGAGCGTGGTTGGGTTGTGAACGCCAATCGTTTGATAACGTGTTCGTCCCTCCACATGCTGCTCGACTAATTGCATTTTGCATTGCATACTGCAAAATGGACATTGGGATGGAAACACTCGCTTTCGCTCTTGCAGTTCTGATTTTTGCTGCGCATATTGTAAAAAAGACTGACTCATACCTTCACATCCTTTTGTCTTACATTCCCTTGTCTGCTTTGGTCAAATTGCCCACAGAGCTCTTCTCTCATGTCCTCATCAAGCAATTTTTCTCGAATGGAAATGTCCCCATACCGGAGAAGCCAATTCCCAATGGATTCCTCAAAGTATGCACTTTTTCTATAATCTTCGAGCAGCGCTTTTAAAAAAGGAATCAGCTCACTTGAATGAGGTAAAGCGTAAAAAAGCTGACCGGCCTTAGGATGACGCACGTCGCCTCCTAAATAAATGTTCCATTCATCCAGCTGTTTCTTGATGCAGATGTCATAGATTGGGCCGAGTTTACACGTGCAGAAAGAGCCGGTTACATGAATTGATGTGACTGTTGGTAAAAGCGTGTCTTCTAATTGTCTTTCCATCTCCATGACAAGTGTAGTGACAGCTGGCTCGTGACGACAATCACATGAAAGGACATGAGATAGCCTCCTTCTCTCATTAGGCATGACCCGGTAATGTTCTTTTACGATCTGTGCGGCCTGCTCTGAAACGCCGATGAGCCGAATTCGTTTATGCTCTGTCAGCTCCGCCTGCTGAATCTGATTTTTCTCTAATAAAGAGGTGATGAGGTGCAAGAACTTCAGATCAAGACGGCCTCCATATAACTGAGGAATCAATGTATGCTCTTGACCGGATGCACTGTCATTTTTCAGGTGGTCATGAAACTGCTCGAGATAGTATGGAATGGCTGCTCGGCAGATGTCGCAGCCATTATCTGTTTTCCAATCGAAGTATTTTCTCATTTCCTCTACATTCACCGGCTGTTGTTTTTTTATAAATGAAAAAATGGTCTGTTCATCTACATCTGTACATGGACAAAAAGAGGTCAGCGCTTCCACTTGTTCATTTGATGATAACTGACAGCAAGCACGGACAAGCTCTTGACAGCCCCCGCAGCCGGTTGCTGCCCCTGTCTGTTTTTTGATCTCTTCTAGGCTTGTCAGCTGATGGACCGATATGCTTTTTAAAATGGCTCCTTTTGTAACCGTTTGACATTGGCAGACGAGGTCTTCCATTTTTAATGTATCTAGAGGGGATGGCTGCTCTTCATGAAGAAATGTCATAACC
Source organism: Bacillus sp. A015 (assembly GCF_053851875.1). NCBI lineage: Bacteria > Bacillati > Bacillota > Bacilli > Caryophanales > Bacillaceae > Bacillus > Bacillus sp. A015. The sequence goes on along the minus strand of NZ_JBSPZB010000009.1, from coordinate 75,896 downwards.
ACACTTTTATCACGCCCCACTTTTACATCTTGAAAAAGCTGATCGGCTTTCTCCAGCTGACCAACTAATAAAACGCCTTTTAGGGCATCACGTTCAAACACGAATTTTTTATATACTTCTATTTCTTCGTCTAAATAGGTCACCACCGAAGTATATGGGGAACGGTTCTCAATACATCCGGCAGAATAGATGGGCATGTCACTTGTTTTTAATTTTGTTGAGTAAATGTGATGAGGTGCATGTGTTATTTGTTCGCCTAATAGATGCTTGGCAAGCACGCTTGCTTGTTCATAAATGGGCTGAACAAGACCGTGCACCATTCCTTTGTGCTCTGCACATTCCCCAATGGCATAAATATTCGGGACATTTGTTTGCATCACGTCATTTACGACAATAGCTTTTCTAGTGTGAATGCCGTGATTTTTTGCAAGCTGTATATTCGGACGGATACCTGTAGTGAAAACAACGAGATCAGCATCCACGATGTCTCCATTTTTCAGTAGAACGCCTTCTACCCTCTCATCTCCTAAGCATGCAATTGTATGGGCATTTGTTTTCACCTGAATGCCTTTACGCGTTAATTGTTGATGTAATAGGCCGGCAGCTGTTTCATCTAATTGGCGCTGCATGAGCCACTCTGTATGATGAATGATGGTTGTCTCAAGTCCGGCAATCTGTAGTCCAGCCGCCACTTCAACGCCAAGCACACCGCCTCCGATCACTGCTGCACGTTGATAACGCAAGGAATCAGCGTGAATGGCCTCATAATCATCAATCGTACGAAAAGCGTAAATCCCTTTTTTGGACACGCCCTGAATAGGCAGGAAATAAGGTGATGACCCTGTTGCGATCACCAGCTTGTCATAGGGAATATTCCGGCTCGCATCTGTCATGATGCATTGCCGATTTGTATCGATGTGCACAACTGTTTCCCCTCTGTACATCGTGATGTCATGCCTCGTGTACCATTCTTTTTCCTTTAGTTCAATTTGAGATAATGATTCGCTTTTTTGTAAAATCGACGAAAGTTTTATTCGATTGTAGGCAGGGTGCTTCTCTTTTCCAATGATTGTAATGAAATAGCGTTCTGGTTGCTTTTGAACGATCTGCTCGATACATTTCATACTCGCCATGCCGTTTCCGATAAACACGAGTTTACGTTTTGCCATGTGTGATCAACCTTTCTAAGCCTCTTGCTCCAAAACATTAGTATGGCTAGATTATGGCACAAAGCTGTAAAAAAGTGTTTATTCATGTCAATTTTTCTAACATAATACTTTCATTATGTTGATGAACCCGCTATCTTTAAGTCAGAAAATTCAAAAATATAGGAGGCGTTTTATGAAACTCTCAGAGTTAAAATCAAGTGGTCATCCTAAGACATTGTTTGGATCATTTTTATATTTCGATGTGAGTTTTATGATTTGGGTTTTATTAGGGGCGCTGGGGGCTTTTATTGCGCAAGATTTTGCTTTATCGACAGTGGAAAAAGGTATGATTGTCGCAATTCCGATTCTATCTGGTTCTTTCTTTCGGATTATGCTGGGCTTATTAACCGATCGAATAGGCCCTAAAAAGACTGCGGTGATGGGAATGCTCTTAACCACCATTCCGCTCATTTGGGGGTTCATCGCTGGTACAACCCTTTCGGAGCTTGTGCTGATTGGTATTTTGCTAGGAGTGGCAGGGGCAAGTTTTGCTGTCGCTTTGCCAATGGCCAGCCGCTGGTATCCTCCTCATTTACAAGGAGTAGCCATGGGGATTGCGGGCGCCGGAAATAGCGGAACACTGATCTCCACGCTATTTGGGCCAAGACTTGCCGAGATTTACGGGTGGCATGCAGTGATGGGGCTCGCCCTTATCCCGTTAAGTCTTGTCTTTTTGTTTTTTATTTTCACGGCAAAGGATGCACCAAATCAGCCTGCTCCTCAGCCGCTTCGGTCGTATTTTTCAGTATTTCAAGTAAAATCAACATGGTTTTTCTGTTTACTTTATGCGATTACCTTCGGAGGGTTTGTCGGGCTTTCAAGTTTTCTAAGTATTTTCTTTGTGGATCAATATGGGATCTCGAAAATACATGCCGGTGATTTTGTGACTCTTTGTGTTGCTGCGGGCAGCTTCTTTCGACCTGTTGGCGGTCTCATTGCCGATAAAATAGGTGGAATGAAGGCGCTGCTTGGATTATTCGCAGTCATCGGCATCTGCTTAGGAGCAGTGAGCAGTCTTCCAGCTTTACCTGTGGTCATTGCGCTTTTATTTGTCGGGATGATGTGTCTTGGTATGGGGAATGGGGCTGTTTTTCAGCTGGTGCCGCAGGTGTTCCATAAGGAAATTGGCATTGTGACTGGGATTGTTGGTGCTGCGGGAGGCATTGGCGGATTCTTTTTACCAAATGTTCTTGGCAGTTTCAAAGAAATGACTGGCTCGTATATGTTTGGCTTTTTAACCATTTCACTTATTGTGCTTGTCGTCTTTCTTTGTTTAGTCGTATCGCAGCTTAAACGTAAAAAAGTGATCATCAATCACACCATCTCTGAATCATAAAAAGCCATGACCACTCTTTGGTCATGGCTTTTCTCTATATGTGTAAACACCCTTTATTTGACCTATTTTGGCAGAACCGAACTCCCCATTAAATAACGGTCTACCTCGTGTGCCACTTGTCTGCCTTCGTTAATTGCCCAAACAATCAGACTTTGGCCGCGTCTTGCATCTCCCGCTGCAAATACGCCTTCTACATTTGTTGTATATTCCCCATACTTTGCGTCAATGCGATTGTTTTTGCTGTCCACGCCAAAGTGTTTCACTAGCGGCTGTTCAGTTCCCTCAAAACCAATTGCAATAAAGACAAGCTGAGCAGGCCATACCTTCTCTGTTCCTGGAATCTCATGAAATTCAAACTTCCCATGTTCGTTTTTCACCTTTTCCATTTGAATGGTATGAAGCTCTTTTAATTTCCCATTTTTATCTGCCACAATCTTTGTGGTTTGAATCGAATATTGACGCGGGTCTTCTCCGAATTTTGCTTGTGCTTCTTCATAAGCATAATCGAGCGAGAAGACATAAGGCTGCTCTGGCCACATGTTATCCCCTACACGTGTATCTGGAAGCTTTGGATGCTTTCCGAATTGAACAACACTTTTTGCTTTTTGGCGAAGCGCAGTTGCTACGCAGTCAGCACCTGTATCTCCTCCGCCAATGACAATCACGTCTTTTCCTTTTGCATCAATGAAATTTTTATCTTTAAATCCTGAATCAAGCATGCTTTTTGTTGCGAGTGTTAAATAATCCATCGCCAGGTGTATCCCTTTTGCTTCACGGCCTTCGATTAATAGGTCGCGCTGCTTTTGTGCACCTGTACAAAGGATGACCGCATCAAATTGCTCTTTTAGCTCATCGGCAGTGATATCCACGCCAATTTCTGTGTTCGTGACAAAGTCAATGCCTTCTTGTCTCAAAAGTTTCACTCTGCGCTCAACGACTTCTTTGTCCAGCTTCATATTCGGAATGCCATAGGTGAGCAGTCCGCCAAGTCGATCAGATCGTTCAAACACTGTCACTGCGTGTCCTGCTTGGTTTAATTGATCAGCACTTGCAAGTCCTGCTGGCCCTGAACCGACAATCGCAATCTTTTTCCCTGAACGGCTTGAAGGAATTCTTGGTGTAATCCATCCATTCTCGAAGCCTTTATCAATGATCGTGCGTTCGATATTTTTAATCGAAACAGCTGGATCATTGATGGCGACTGTACATGAGCCTTCGCAAGGCGCTGGACATACTCTCCCAGTAAATTCAGGGAAATTGTTCGTTTTTTGCAGTCTTTCGAGCGCTTCTTTCCATCTCCCGCGATAGACAAGGTCATTCCACTCTGGAATTAAATTATAGATCGGGCAGCCAGACACGCCGCCCCTGATTTCCATCCCAATTTGACAAAACGGTGTTCCGCAATCCATACATCTAGCGCCCTGCTTTTTTAATACCTCATCTGTATAAGGAGCTGAATATTCTTTCCAGTCTTTTTGACGAGTGAGAGGGTCACGTTCATTTGGCTTTTCTCTTTTATAATCCATAAAACCTGTTGCTTTGCCCATTGTCCTCTCCCCTTTCTTAATGAGCGAGGGCTGCTTTTTGCCCGTTTGCCGTTTCTTTATTTTTCGGTTTTGTATTTGCTTCAAAAGCGAACATCACTGCTTCTTCATGACTGAGACCCGCTTGTTTTTGTTCTTCAATGCTTTGAAGCATCATTTTGTAATTTCTCGGAATGATCTTAATGAATTGGTCCTTTTCTTGCGCCCAGTTTTCTAGAAGTGCTGATGCTTTTGAGCTGTTTGTATAATCAAGATGCTCTTTAATCATTTGCTTCACTTCTTGTTCTTCCTCATGATCTGTAAGCTTTTCAAACATGATCATTTCCATGTTACACATTCTTTTGAACTGCTTCGCATCAGATGTATGCACGTAAGCCACACCGCCAGACATGCCTGCGCCAAAGTTTTTCCCGACGTTCCCTAAAATCACAACACGTCCGCCAGTCATATACTCACAGCCGTGATCCCCGATTCCTTCAACGACCACATTGACACCTGAATTACGAACAGCAAATCGTTCACCTGCACGCCCGTTAATATAAGCTTTTCCGCTTGTCGCACCATAGAATGCGACGTTTCCAACAATCACGTTTTCATGTCCATTTTGCACAAAGTGATCAGAGGTTTTGACAGCAATTTTGCCTCCAGAGAGTCCTTTGCCGATATAGTCATTTGAGTCACCTGTTAAATATAAGGACATGCCCTTTGGCACAAATGCGCCGAAGCTTTGTCCAGCTGAACCAGTGAAACGCAGTGTGATCGTATCCTCTGGTAATCCTTCTTCCCCGTAGCGCTTAGACACTTCACTGCCAGTAATCGTTCCGGCCACACGGTTGATGTTGCGAATGTTTAGTGATAGATCAACCGGTGTTTGATGATTCAGCGCTTCCTGTACATAAGGGAGGATCTCATTCATATCAAGTGATTCATCAATTTTATGATTTTGCGGTGTTCTGAACGTTCGCGCCCCTTCTGGTTGATAAAGAAGTGTTTCAAGGTCTAGCTGTCCTGCTTTCCAGTGAGCTTTTGCTCGTTCACTGACCGCTAGAACGTCTGTGCGCCCAATTAGTTCATCCATTGATCTAAAGCCAAGTTCAGCTAAGATTTCTCTTACTTCCTCTGCAATAAACATCATGAAGTTCACAATGTGATCAGGGTTACCCATGAATTTTTTACGAAGCTCTGGATTTTGTGTCGCAACACCGACCGGGCAAGTATCTAAATGACATGCTCTCATCATCACGCAGCCTAAAACGACTAGTGGAGCTGTCGCAAAGCCGTATTCTTCTGCTCCTAAAATCGCAGCCATGACAACATCGCGGCCTGTCATTAACTTTCCGTCAGTTTCAAGAACCACTCTCTCGCGAAGACCGTTTAAGACAAGGGTTTGATGCGCTTCTGCCAAACCGAGCTCCCAAGGAAGTCCTGTATGTTTAATACTTGTTTTCGGCGAAGCCCCTGTGCCGCCATCGTATCCGCTGATCACAATGACATCCGCAGTACCTTTTGCTACACCTGCTGCAATCGTGCCAACGCCAGCTTTAGACACAAGCTTGACACTGATGCGAGCATCACGGTTAGCGTTTTTCAAATCGTGGATCAGCTGAGCCAAATCCTCGATGGAATAAATATCATGATGCGGTGGTGGTGAAATCAGGCCGACACCTGGAGTAGAACCTCGTACATCGGCGACCCAAGGATATACTTTATTTCCCGGAAGCTGTCCGCCTTCTCCAGGCTTTGCTCCTTGTGCCATTTTAATTTGCAGTTCATCTGCATTAACCAAGTAATGACTCTTAACCCCAAAGCGGCCAGAAGCAATTTGTTTGATCGCACTTCTGCGATCATCGCCGCGTTCATCTACTGTAAAGCGAGCAGGATCTTCGCCGCCTTCCCCGCTGTTACTTTTACCGCCAATTCGGTTCATCGCAATGGCAAGTGCCTCATGCGCTTCCTTACTTAATGAACCAAATGACATCGCACCCGTCTTAAAGCGGCGTACAATCGATTCAGCAGATTCTACCTCTTCAAGAGAAACTCGCTTTTGTTTTGGATGAAAAGCGAATAGATTTCGAAGGAAGCCAATTCTTTCTTCATCCGCTGCCTTTGTATATTGCTTGAATAGGTCATAATCTTCGTTGCGGCATGCCCACTGAAGGGTATGAATCGTTTTTGGATTAAAGGCATGATGCTCTCCATTTTTTCTCCATTGGAATTCACTGCCTGATTCGAGTGTTTGGTCAGTAGCTGCCTGATACCCTGCTTCATGACGAAGCTTTGCCTCACTAGCAATGGTGTCAAGATCGATACCGCCAAGCTGCGAAGCTGTTCCTGTAAAATACGCCTGAATGACGTCTTCACTAATGCCGACGGCTTCAAAGATTTGCGCCCCTCTATAACTTTGCACAGTGGAAATACCCACTTTAGACATGACTTTGACTACACCCTCGGTCACGCTTTTGCCAAACTTTGTGACAGCTTCATCAAAGCTGATGGAGATCGCTTCTTCTTCAATGAGCTGTTTGTACGTTTCATAGACCAGATAAGGGTGGATCGCATCTGCTCCATAGCCAATCAGTGCAGCAAAATGATGGACTTCCCTTACTTCTCCAGATTCGACGATCAGACTCACCTTTGTTCGTAAGCCTTGACGCACAAGATGCTGGTGAAGTGCACTTAACGCAAGAAGTGGTGGAATCGGCACTTTTTCTTCCGTCATTTCACGATCTGAAAGAATTAATAAAGATACGCCCGCGCGAATGGCTTTTTCCGCCTCTTCAAACATCGCATCCAGCCCGCGTTTTAGATCATCGGTGAAAAGTGTATGAATCGTTTTGCTTTTAAAGGCATTGTGAACAATCGTTTTCAAGCCGTTAAATTGCCCGCTCGTTAAGACCGGTGTATAAAGTTTAATTCTTCGGCATGAATATTCATTTGGATGTAAAATATCTCCCTCAGCACCTAACCAAGTCATGGTTGATGTCACAAGCTGCTCACGAATCGCATCAATCGGCGGATTCGTCACTTGTGCAAACAGCTGTTTGAAATAGTTAAAAAGAGACTGCGCACGATCTGATAACACAGCAAGCGGTGTGTCACTACCCATTGAACCGATGGGGTCCTTGCCTTCCTCTAGTAAAGGAATTAAATACTTTTGAATGTCTTCATACGTATAATGGAAAGCACGCTGACGTGTCAATACATCCTCCATTATACTAGAATTTTCTGAATTTTCTTCAGAGCGATTGACGTGGACCATTTCTTCATCGAGCCACTTTTGATAAGGAAGCTCATTCGCAATCGTCGATTTCACTTCTTCATCAGAAATAATTCTTCCTTCTTCTAAATCGATTAACAGCATTTTGCCCGGCTCAAGACGGTCTTTATATTTGACATCTTCTTCATTGGTGTCGATCACGCCGACTTCAGAAGAGAAAATGATATGATCGTCATTTGTGACATAGTATCTTGCCGGTCTTAATCCGTTTCGGTCTAAGATGGCCCCAATTTGTTTACCGTCAGTAAAAGAAATCGCTGTTGGCCCGTCCCAAGGCTCCATTAAAGAACTATGGTATTCATAAAATGCCCGTTTCTCTTTCGACATGTGCGTATTTTCAGTCCAAGGCTCAGGTATGAGCATCATGGCTGTATGAGCAGGAGTACGGCCTGCAAGTACAAAAAATTCAAAGGCATTGTCTAAAATGGATGAATCACTTCCGTCTGCATTCAGCACTGGCAAAATCTTGTCTAGATCTTCTCCGAAGGCTTCAGACACGAATTGTTGTTCTCTTGCTCTCATCCAATTGATGTTTCCTCTTAGTGTGTTGATTTCTCCGTTGTGAATTAAGTAACGGTTTGGATGGGCTCTTTCCCATGTAGGGAATGTATTTGTACTAAATCTTGAATGAACAAGCGAAAATGCAGAAACAAATGTTTCATCCTGAAGATCAAGATAAAAAGCATCGACTTGATCTGACGTTAAAAGCCCCTTATATACAATGGTCTGACTTGATAGGCTGACAAAGTAAAATTGTTTTTCCTCTGCTGTTCCCCAGTTTTCAGCCTGCTTACGAATAACATATAATTTTCTTTCAAATGACAAACGATCTGTTACGTTGTCGTTTGCCCCGATAAAGACTTGCCTGACAACCGGACAGCTCTTCGCTGCAACAGTACCAATTTTCCCAGCATCGACAGGAACCGTTCTCCAGCCAATTAATGTTTGACCTTCTTGTTTAATGAACCCGTTGATTTTCTGCTCGATAGCTTGACGCGTTTTTTCATCATCATCTTTTGAAAAGAAGACCATTCCTACCCCGTAACGGCCCTTTTCAGGAAGTACAAATTCTTTGCAGTTCTTTCTAAAGAATGCGTCTGGCAGTTGTACCATTAAGCCAGCACCATCACCTGTATACGGATCACTGCCTTGCCCGCCGCGATGATCAAGCTGGCACAGCATTTGTAATCCCTTTTTGACGATGCTATGTGTCGCCTCCCCTTTTAAATGGGCGTACAGTCCGATTCCACATGCATCATGTTCAAATTCAGGACGGTAGAGACCTTGTGGTTGTGGTAGTTGATTATAAGTCATCGTTTCTCTCCCCCGTTTAAAAGATCCGTTTTTTCACAGTAATAAAATCTCACAAACTCTGTAACTTATTTTAAGTTTTCAAATTAATATAAACAATATATAATTTAGATCAAAACAATCTCTTTTTGAGATAGATGGGTGTGAAGTGCAAAAATGGAGCTTCGTCAGTTACGTTATTTTGTAGAAGTTGCGGACCGTGAACACGTGTCAGAAGCGGCTGAAAACTTACATGTTGCCCAATCTGCCATCAGCCGGCAGATTGCCAATTTAGAAGAAGAACTTGGAGTCGCTTTATTCGAACGAGAAGGACGAAATATTAAATTAACGAAGATTGGCAGACAATTTTTAGATCATGTCAGAACTGCACTAAAGGCCATTGATTACGCAAAAGAGCAAATTGATGAATACTTAGACCCGCACAAAGGAACGGTGAATATTGGCTTTCCTACAAGTCTAGCAAGCCAAGTACTTCCTTCTGTCATATCTGCATTTAAGCAGGAATATCCAGAGGTCGATTTTTTACTTCGTCAAGGATCCTATAAATTTCTCATTGAAGCTGTAAAAAATCGAGATATTGATCTCGCTTTTTTAGGACCTGTACCGACAAACGATCCGCAAATAGAAGGAAATATTTTGTTTTCAGAAAGCATTTATGCCCTTTTGCCTTTTAGCCACCCCTTTAGCGGGCAAAGGAGTATTCATTTAAGTGATTTAAGAAAGGATCATTTCGTTTTATTTCCTGAAGGGTATGTGCTGAGACAAATTGCGGTAGATGCTTGTAAGCAGGCAGGCTATGAGCCAACCATTTCATCTGAAGGAGAAGATTTGGATGCCATTAAAGGTCTCGTGTCAGCTGATATGGGCGTTACCTTATTACCCGAGAGTGCCTTTTATGAAACAACACCACGATTTACAGTGAAAATTCCGATCGACTTTCCGCAAGTGAGAAGAACCGTTGGTATTATCGCGTCTAAGTCTCGAGAGATGTCTCCATCTGCACATGATTTCTATGTGTTTGTAAAGGATTTCTTTTCAAAAATTGAACAATATAAATAATCCATTAAAACAAGACATTTCATTTGTAGAAATAATTCCTCTTTGTATATGATGGGTTACAGAACAACAGACTATATGGAAGAAAGGTATTCGTATGAAATCAATTTTATCGTTTTTAAAGCCATATCGGCTATCCGTTGTGTCCATTGTCATCCTCACCTTTTTAAGCAGTATGCTCCAGCTGTATTTACCGACTTTGACAGCAGATATCGTAGATGTCGGGATCGTACAAGGAGATATCGCTTACATATGGAAGGTTGGCGGCTGGATGGTTGCCTGTTCTTTACTTGCCATCTTGCTCACGATTTGGAAGTCTTACCTGTCATCAAAGACTGCACTTGGCTTCGGCCGTGATATGAGAAGACAGCTGTTCGTTCATGTCGAACAATTTTCACTAGAAGAATTTCAAAAGATCGGGACGTCTTCATTTATTACAAGATCAACAAATGATGTGAAACAAGTCCAAGATGTAACGATCATGATCTTACAAATGATGACGAGAGCTCCTCTCATGCTTGTGGGCGGAATTATTTTAGCTGTCTCTAGAGATGCTGTCCTGTCTCTTATTTTTTTAGCAGCTCTTCCCCTGCTTGGCGGGTTTATCTATTTGGTTTCAAGAAAAGCCATACCGCTATTCGGCCAACTTCAGAAAAAAACGGACCGTCTGAATTTAATTATGAGAGAATCTCTTTCTGGCATCCGGGTCATTCGAGCTTTTAACCGGGTCGATGATGAAAAGGCACGTTTTCAAGAAGCCAACACATCCTATAAGGATACCGGGCTCAAGGTCAACAGATTAATGGCATACTTGTTTCCATTTATGCTCATCATTATGAACTTCACGAATATTGGCATTGTCTGGCTTGGTGCAAACCGGATTGATGCCGGAGAGATGGAAGTTGGGAATCTCATTGCCTTCATTCAATATGCCATGATGATTTTAATGGCACTCATTATGCTGTCAATGAGCTTTATTATGGTCCCAAGAGCACAGGCATCAGCTAAACGCATGAACGAAGTGTTAAACACGGAACCGAAGATTAAAGACAAAGAAGAGTCTGTTACCAAGCTTCATCAACCCGCACAATCCATTCGCTTTGAGGATGTTTCATTTTATTACTCAAATGCTGAGAAACCGGCCGTTCAACATATTACGTTTGAAGCCAAAACTGGTGAAACGACTGCCATTATCGGAAGTACGGGTTCCGGGAAAACGACTCTCCTCCAGCTGATGACACGCTTTTACGAAGCGACAGAAGGACGGATTACACTAGATGGTGTAGATATCAGAGAGCTGCCCCAAGAAAAACTAAGAAGTCAGATGGGCTATGTCGCTCAAAAAGCCGTTTTATTCAGCGGAAGTATTGCCGATAATGTGCGCTTTGGCCGGCAGGATGCAAGCGATGAAGACATTTGGAAAGCGCTGCGAACCGCACAGGCTGAGGAATTTGTTTTGCAGAAAGATGGCGGAATCGATGCTGAGATAGACCAAGGTGGATCAAATCTCTCTGGTGGTCAAAAGCAGCGGCTTTCCATTGCAAGAGCACTTGTCAGAAAGCCCTCATTCTATCTGTTTGACGATAGTTTCTCTGCACTTGATTACAAAACGGATGCGAAGCTTCGGGCATCATTAGAAGCCGAAAAAGAGCATGCAGCCCTTATCATTGTCGCCCAAAGAATCAGTACAGTGAAGCATAGCGATAAAATCATTGTGCTAGATGAAGGGAAAATCGCAGGTATCGGAACACATGAACAATTAATAAAGGACAATCTTGTGTATCAAGAGATTGTCGCATCACAGGAAGGTCAGGAGGTGGACCAAGGATGAGTAAGAAAATGTCTTCTGGAATGGGACATAAAGGCGGTCACCCTAAGGAAACGGTTGCAAAACCGAAGGAATTTAAGAAAACACTTCTTCGTTTGACTGGCTATTTAAAACCGAGGAAATTTCAGCTGATTCTTGTACTGATTGCAGCGATCGGTTCAACCGTCTTTAGCGTGATTAGTCCTAAACTACTCGGGGATGCCACCTCTTCCCTATTTGAAAGCTTTACACAAGGGACAGCCGTTCAATTTGATGTCATTTCACGCATTTTATTGCTGCTTGTCCTGTTATACGTCGTTGCCTCTCTCTTTTCATTCGTTCAGCAATACGTGATGGCAGGTGTTTCCCAACAGACCATTGCTGAATTACGGCAAGAAGCAAATGACAAGCTCACACGTCTCCCCCTTCGTTATTTTGATAAAACAACCCACGGGGACACGCTGAGCCGTGTGATGAACGATATCGATAATATTAATACATCGCTTCAGCAGGCACTCACCCAAGTGATTACATCTGTGATTACGGTCATTGGGATTGTCGTCATGATGCTTTTCATTAGTCCGTTACTCACCTTGCTTGTTTGTTTGACGCTGCCACTTAGTCTATTTGCGATTCGCGGCATCACGTCATTTTCTCAAAAGCATTTTAAGGCGCAGCAAAAAGAGCTCGGTATGATCAATGGGCATATTAATGAAATGTTCACAGGACATCAGACCGTTCGTGCGTATGGCTATGAAAAGAAAGCGATCGATACATTTGATCAATTAAACGAACAGCTGTATGAATCATCAAGGAAAGCGCAGTTTATTTCTGGTTTAATGATGCCAATGATGACCTTTATCGGGAACCTTGGCTATGTGGCAGTAAGTGTAGCCGGCGGTATTCTTGTCATTAACGGGAATATTCGTGTTGGGGATGTGCAGGCATTTATTCAATACACGCAGCAAATGTCTCAGCCGCTTGTGCAAGCATCAAGTGTCGCAAACTTAGTTCAATCTGCGATCGCTTCTGCTGAAAGGGTCTTTGAAATCCTGGATGAGGAAGAAGAAAGTGCCGAAGAGGATGCGGTGATTGATCTTGAATCACTTTCAGGAGATGTGACCTTTGAACAAGTTCAATTCGGATATGAGAAAGATCATCCGATTATTAAAGATTTGAATTTACATGTCCAGGAAGGACAAACGGTTGCCATTGTCGGGCCAACTGGCGCGGGAAAAACAACCATTATCAATTTATTAATGCGTTTTTATGAATTAGATCAAGGCTCCATTCGCATTGGCGGTGTCAAAACAACCGACCTCAGCCGTCAGCAAGTACGTGATTTATTTGCAATGGTTCTTCAGGATACGTGGCTTTTTGAAGGCACGATTTACGACAATATTGCATATGGCAGGCAGCACGTCTCAAAAGAGGATGTTATCAAAGCCGCAAAACATGCCTATGCAGATGATTTCATCCGCACGCTTCCAGACGGATATGACACACTCTTAACAGAAGATGCCGGCAACCTGTCACAAGGTCAGCGTCAGCTCTTAACCATCGCCCGTGCGATTTTATCTGATCCAAAGATCTTGATATTAGATGAAGCGACAAGCAGTGTCGATACGCGGACAGAGATGCACATTCAAAAAGCAATGAATGACCTGTTGAAAGGCAGAACGAGCTTCGTCATTGCACACAGACTTTCGACGATCAAGGATGCCGACCTCATTTTAGTCATGAAAGATGGCACCATCATTGAAAAAGGAACTCACAGTGAACTTTTGAAAGAAAAAGGCTTTTATGCTGACTTATATATGAGTCAATTTGCCGAGCATCAAGTCGGTTAAAAACAAAGAAGAGGATAGACAGCATGGAAAAAATGCATGCCTATCCTCTTTTTTCATTTCTCAATCTGACCTATTTCTCACCTTTACACTGAGTTTGGTCATGTATTCTGCTTCATTTTTAGAGATCAGCGAATGAAGCAAATACTCCTCAAATACATCTCCATCTAGCACCATTTCCCCTGCCTCAATCTCATCTAATAAACGTGAATAGGCAGATTCAACCTCTTCATATGTTCCTTGATGATACATGACTGCATAGAGGCCGGCGGGTTTTTTGACTGCATTTGGTCCTTCCATTCGGCAAAACAGCAAATCGGACTGATGAAAATGACGCTGAAGGAACTGCTCCTTTTTTAAAACGGAACCATTTGCCGCAGCGCCTTTAATGCCAATTTCTTTTAGAAACTCTCCTACAATACGAGATATTTCTTCTACGGGTGTATTCAAATCAATCGGGTTTGATGCACTTAGTACGATCGGTTCTTCTGGCAGCTCTTGAAACAAGACCTCCCCTGTCTTCACAGATGATAATTCATTCGTTGTCTCAATCACACGTAAGAGAAAAGATTGGATATCCTGCAGTTTTTGAATTTCCTCCCTGACCTTTCCGACTTGTTCAATCGCAAGGCTTTGCAGTCTATCCTGTGAAGGCTCTGTAAAGTATTGTTTTAACTCTTTAATGGGAAATTGAACAGCTCGAAGGGACTGAATGGCAATAAAGTGATCAAATTGCTCGAGAGTATAGTAACGGTACCCATTTTCATGGACACCAGCCGGCTTAAACAAATCGATTTTATCATAATAAAGCAGTGTATCTTTCTTCACATCGAATAACTTCGCAAATTCTCCAGTGAAAAATGTTTTTTGGACATCATTGATCATCTGCATGTCTCCTCTCTTGACTATGGAGTTACTCCATCCTTTATCATAACATGTAGCAACACCACTTACGTGGAGAAAGGATATAAAAATGAACAAAACATCTCAACATCAAGTCACATTATCACTTGCAAATAAAGAGGATTTCCCTTCTATGAAAAAAGAATTACAGGAGGCTTTTACAGCTGGCGTGATCGAGGCATTTGGCGATGCACAAGGTGAACCGATTCCTCCAGATGAAGCGATTGATGAATCTTTTCATGCGGCCGGGGCCCATGTTTATCATATTTTGCTAAATGGTGAAAAGGCTGGAGGCGTTGTATTAAAAATCAACCCACAAACAGATCACAATTCAGTTGACTTACTTTACATCTCTTCATCATCACACAGCCGCGGCATTGGTCAGGCTGCATGGAAAGCTATTGAGGCGCAATATCCAGAAACCAAAGTATGGGAGGTTGTGACCCCTTATTTTGAAAAACGGAACATTCATTTTTATGTCAATAAATGCGGGTTTCAAATTGTAGAGTTCTATCACTTACACCATCCAGACCCAAACTTTCCTCATACCAGTGATAAAGAAAATGACTCTTTAGCACCTGAGACATTTGAGTTCTTTAAATTTGAGAAAGTCATGAAGAAAGACTGTTCAAACGAATGAAAGTATTGAACCTATTAAAAAACACTACCCCATGAAGAAGGTAGTGTTTTTAACATTTTTTCTCAGCCTCTAATCTGACCATCACCAGACAAAAGCAGCTTAGTTGTCGTAAGCGCAGGAAGCCCCATTGGCCCTCTTGCGTGCAGCTTTTGAGTGGAGATGCCTATTTCAGCCCCATATCCAAGTGCGCCGCCGTCTGTAAAGCGGGTGGATGCGTTATGATAAACCGCAGCCGCATCGACTTCGTTTAGAAACGTCAGTGCATTTTTTTCATCTTCTGTCACGATGGCTTCTGAATGTTTTGTGCCGTACTGGTCAATATGGTCAATCGCTTCCTCGATTGAATCCACTACTTTTACCGCAAGATCAAGACTTAAATACTCATCTGTCCAATCCACTTCCTCAGCAGGAACCGCATTTGAAAAGAAAGATTGTGCTTCCTGATCGCCATGTACAGTGACGTGATGGTGAAGCAGTGCTTCATTCAATGCTGCGCCATTCTCTTTCAGCCAATCACGATGAATGATTAGTGTCTCAAGTGCATTACACACAGCTGGACGATTCGTTTTCGCATTGATAACAATCTCAATGGCCTTATCGATATTCGCTGTTTGATCAATAAAAACATGGCAGTTCCCTGTTCCTGTTTCAAGGACTGGGATGGTTGATTCTTCAACAACTGTTTTGATTAAAGAAGCCCCGCCTCTTGGAATTAACACATCGATCCATTCCTTTAGATGAAACATCGCTTGAACAGATGAACGGTCTGTTTGTTCAATAAATTGGACCGCATCACGAGGGATCTTTGTATCATCTAAAGCTTCATGAATGACGCTGACGATGGCTTTGTTGGAAGAAATAGCGGAGGAACCGCCTTTTAAAATCACTGAATTCCCCGCCTTTAAGGCAAGTCCTGCTGCATCGACAGTGACATTCGGTCTCGCTTCATAGATCATACCGATCACGCCGAGCGGTACTCTTCGGCTTTCCACATGTAAGCCGTTTTCAAGAGTCCATTCATCCAATATTTCTCCAACAGGATCTGTTAATCTCGTCACAAGCCGCAAACTTTCAGCAAACTCATGAATTCTCTCCTCATTTAACATTAATCGATCCATCAATGCCTCAGAGAAGCCCTTTTCTTTTCCTGCGTCTAAATCCTTTTGATTCTCCTGTAAAATGAAGCTGCTTTGTTGTTCTAACGCTTGAGCTATTTTAAGCAGCGCCTCATTCTTTTCCTCTGTTTGAAGTAAACCTAGTTTTTTTGATGCGTGCTTTGCTTTTTTCGCTTTTTCTTTGACCGATGTGACAACTTCAGCTGTCAGTGTCATGAAATTCCTCCCTTTTGGTTAGCAAACTGGTATAGATAGATCTAAATGACAAACAAATGCTTCAAGATCGACGACATGAACAACTTCATCTTGTAACAAGTCACTGTTTAGCGCGAGTTCGTCAGACGTATAATTCACAATGCCAAGCCCTATTTCTCTTCTATCTTGATCTAAAATACGGACGACATCGCCTTTTTTAAACGTACCCTTCACATCTACTATGCCATCAGAATCAAGGCTTTTCTCACGGTGCATGAGGTGCTCCTGTGATTTCTCTTGAACAACGATCTCGCCTTTTGGTCCAGAATGAAATGCGATCCACTGCTTCTTATAATTCAGCGGCGCTAAATTTTCATCAGCTGTAAAATAAGTGCCGTCCTCTGTGCCATTGATCGCTTTGTCTAAAATGTGCGGCGTATCCGCTTTTCCTAGAAAGCCATTGATGCCTGCGGCCATTGAAATTTTAAAGGCGTCGAGCTTCGATTTCATTCCGCCTGTTCCAACGCTGCTTCCTGCACCTCCAGCAGCTGCTTCGATGTCTTCTGTGATTTCTGTGACTTCGAGAATTCTCTTCGCATTTGGGTTTGTATGCGGGTTATCTTCATACAAGCCATCAATATCAGATAAAATGGCAAGGAAATCCGCATCAATTAATCCAGCTACTTTTGCAGACAATGTATCATTATCCCCGAACTTGAGCCGATTGATCGTCACTGTATCATTTTCATTGATAATCGGGATGATGCCTCTATCTAATAACACATTCATGGTGTTTCGCACATTTTGATAGCGCGTTTCATCTGAAAAATCACTTCTTGTAATGAGAAGCTGTGAGGCAATATAACCGTGCGATAAAAATAAAGTGGAATATGATTCCATTAAAAGCCCTTGCCCAATTGAGGCAGATGCCTGCTTTTCTGGCAGTGTTTTGGGTCTATCGATAAATCCTAGTTTTCGGTAACCAGCTGCAACCGCACCTGATGAAACCAAAATGACTTCGTGTCCTTCATCTTTCAGTTTCACAATTTGATTGACGAGGTTTTCTAGTTTTTTTAAACTAATCTCACCTTGAAAGCTAGTAAGAGAGCTGCTTCCGATTTTCACAACAATTCGTTTTCTCTCTTTATCTGCGTACACCTTATCACTCCTGTATTGAGGCTCTATTTATATCGTTACTTTTTGTTTTTGCTGTTCACTTATCTCTTTTGATCGATTGGCGGCATGTTTGACGGCCTGCTTGATTGCTTCTCCCCCGCCAAAATCGTCTAATGCATTCAGTCCTGCAGCAGTTGTTCCATTCGGTGACGTGATTTTTTCTCTTAGGACAGAAGGATTTTCAGCTGTTTCTTGAAGCATTTTCGCTGCACCGAGAAGTGTCTGTGCACCGATTTGGCGAGACATTTCCTTTGATAAACCTGCTTCTTCTCCTGCTTCTTCGATTCTTTCCATTAAGAAATAAAAATAGGCTGGCCCGCTTCCGGCAATTCCTGTGAAAATATCCATTTGCTCTTCCTGAATGGTATAGACTTCTCCCATTTCAGATAAAAGGGCCTGACTCATGCTCACATGTTCTTTTTTCACATAACGTCCAGCAGATAGAGCGGTCGCTGACGCCCCAATCGTACTTGACGTATTTGGCATCACCCTCATGACGGGCTGACCCCCATGCAGCATGTCTTCAATATACGATTGCTTAACACCTGCAAGTACAGACAAGATGAGCTGATCTGGCTGAATATGAGGTTTTAATGATTCAAGTGCTGTTTCAGCATCCTTTGGCTTCATTGCCAGGATCAAGATATCCATTTCTTCAAAAGGAAATGAATCCATTGCGGCTGTTTGTATCCCGTATCGTTTCGTTAGTTCATTCAATCGAACTTGACTTTTTCTGTTTGTTGCGTAAATATGGTTGAGCGGCAGCTGTCCTGATCGCACAATACCTGCAATCATTCCTTCCGCCATAGAACCTGCTCCAATGAAAGCAACTTTCTTTTGATCAATGATATTGATCCTCTCCCTCGTTCGCTTTTTGTTCGTGTTTTTCCCACGTACGTTAGTTATCGTAACATGATGAGAAATCGTGTCAAGAAAGAGCCGGCGCTTTTCAAAAGTCCCGAATGCACGGTGAACAGCTTGCTGTATGTATGTTAGCCGTGTTTTTCCAAATCAGAAATTTAGTTCAAAAGAACTATGAATATTTGATTCATAGTACCCTTTCGTTCGACTGAATTCACCATTTTATTTTTGGTTTCGGTGACTTCAATTCTTTTTTAGAAAGCGCTATCATTTTTGATGACTTTCTATTTTCCTATACGATGAATGTTCTTGAATATTTCGATTAGACTATTGACATATTTTAGAAAGCATGTCCGTTGAAATGCCATTTTACTGGTGATACCGTGAAGGGGAAATCAAGTGAAAAAGGAGCGTTCATAATGAAAGTGAAAGAAAACTACGTCAATGTCATTCCAATGAAAGAAATCCGATCCACTGATGACCTTCTTTTCCCGTTCCCTATTTACAATGATTTACGTGCGCAGGGTGATATTAGATACGATGAGACTAGAAAGTGCTGGGATCTCTTTCGATATGCTGATATCCAGTCCGTTCTGAGGCAGCCAAAAGTGTTCTCATCACAGCGAGGAAGAAGCACGTCTAAAACGAGTATTTTAACAATGGACCCTCCAAAACATACAAAGATGAGAGCCCTCGTGAATAAAGCATTCACGCCAAAAGCGATCAAGCAATTAGAGGAAAAGATCAAAGACCTGACACATGATCTATTAAAACAAGTCAAGGATCAACGTACATTTGATATGGTTCAAGATCTAGCAGCTCCCCTGCCTGTGATGATCATCGCTGAGCTACTCGGTGCAGAGGTAAAGGACAGAGAGCTGATTAAGAAACATTCTGATGCTCTTGTGGCAGGGGCTAAGGATGAATCAGAAGAAGCCATTCAGGCGGTTGTAGACATGCAGAAACGCGCAGAAGAAGAGCTGTCCGTTTATTTTGCTCATTTGATCCAAAAACGAAAAGAAACACCTGCTGATGATTTGATCTCTCTTCTCATTCAAGCGGAAATTGATGGTGAGCGTTTAACGGAAAATGAACTACTTGGCTTTTGTATTCTATTACTCGTTGCTGGTAATGAGACAACGACCAATTTCATCACAAATGCAGTACGACTGCTTACAGAGCAGCCTCATATCGCCGAATCAGTGCGGCAAGATCCTTCTCTTATTCCTCAATTAACAGAGGAAACATTACGCTATTATCCGCCTGTTCAAGCAATTGGGCGAGTTGCAGCAGAGGATGTTGAGATCGCAGGCTCACGTATTGAAAAAGGAGACTACCTCATCAGCTGGGTTGCTTCTGCGAATCGTGATGAACGGAAATTCGAAGATCCTGATACGTTCCGCCTTGACCGGAAATCAAATCCTCATATGAGCTTTGGTTTTGGTATTCACTTTTGTCTTGGTGCACCTCTTGCCCGGCTTGAGTGTAATATTGCGCTTGATATTTTACTCCATACGTTTCAGGAGATCACCTGTGCAGCAGATAGGCTAAACCCAATTCAAAGCACGTTTGTTTTTGGGGTAAAAGAATTCCCAGTACAGGTTACCCGATGTTAAAAGTCCCTTTAGGGGCCTTTTTTCATTTTCTTCAATTCATCATCTCTTTCTTACCTTCCATCTCCGAACATGCTAAAATATAGTCCATACAAAGCGATAACGGAATGCAGAAAGGAAGCCAAAAACTCATGACCGATTATACAGCAATGAAAGACGGAATATTCAAATCAGTTTGTTCGTTAGATTGCCCGGATCAGTGCGGTCTTTTAATACATAAAGAAAACGGAAAGATCGTGAAAGTTCAGGGAGATCCAGACCATCCTGTGACACAAGGAAACATATGCAACAAAGTGCGAAATGTCACAGCCCGCTTATATGATGAAAAACGACTGACGACTCCTTTAAAACGTGTTGGCCGAAAAGGAGACGGCCAGTTTGCGCCGATTACGTGGGAAGAAGCCATTGAAACCATTCGGCAAAAATGGACAAAGCTGATCGAAGAAAAAGGTGCAGAAAGTATTTTACCTTACAGCTTCTATGGAAACATGGGCAATCTTAATGCAGAGGGAATGGACCGCCGCTTTTTCTATCGTCTTGGTTCAAGTCAGTTGGATCGAACCATCTGTCAGTCAGCTGGAACGACTGGCTATAAATATACAATGGGCGCAAGCATTGGGACAGATCCAGAAGACACCATTCATACAAAACTATTTATCTTTTGGGGCATCAATGCTGTGTCGACCAATATGCACCAAATTACCTTGGCTCAAAAAGCTCGAAAGCAAGGGGCAAAGATTGTTGTCATTGATGTTCACAAAAATCAAACCGGCCGGATGGCAGATTGGTTCATCCCGCTTCGACCTGGTACTGACAGTGCGCTTGCACTTGGCATCATGCATGTCCTTTTTGAAGAGGAGCGTACAGATGCTTCATTTTTAGAGACATACACGGTCGGCCACAAGGAGCTTCGCGAGCATGTGAAGCAGTATGATCCAGAAACTGTTGAGCACATCACGGGTGTCCCTAAAAACGATATCATCGCACTTGCAAGAATGTATGCAGAGACATCACCATCTCTAATTCGCATTGGCAATGGTTTGCAGCATCATGATAATGGCGGGATGAGTATTCGAACCATCGCCTGCCTCCCTGCCCTGACTGGTCAATGGCTGCACAAAGGCGGCGGTGCGATGAAATCGAACTCTTCTTTTCTCAGCTATAATGAAACAGCTCTTCAGCGGCCGGATCTATTAAAGGAACGCTCGCCTAGAACATTTAATATGAATCAGCTAGGCAGTGTGCTGACGAATGCAAAGCCTTCCGTAGATTCACTTTTCGTCTACTCTTGCAACCCAGCCGTCGTAACACCTGAAGCAAATAAAGTAAGAGAAGGTTTGCTGAGAGAGGACTTATTTACAGTTGTTCATGACTTGTTCCTTACAGAGACAGCCGCATATGCAGACATTGTTCTGCCGGCGACATCTGCCTTTGAAAACGAGGATTTCTATACATCGTACTGGCATCATTATATTCAAATTCAAGAGCCAGTCATTGAACGCTATGGAGAAAGCAAATCAAACACTGAAGTATTTCGCCTTTTGGCTCGTGCCATGGGCTTTGAAGATGACGCCTTCCGCGAGACAGATGCGGAACTCATGGAACAAGCCCTTCATCACCCGGAAAACCCGCATTATGAAAACATTTCATATGAAGCATTAAAAGAAAAAAAGTGGATTAAAGCAAAACGAGGGGCTTTCCAAGACTTAAAGCTTCCTACCCCAAGCGGGAAAATTGAGCTTTACTCTGAACAAATGAAGCAAGACGGATATCCAGCACTTCCAACCTATGTACCCCTTTATCAGGAAAGTGATTATCCGCTTACCTTTATACCGGGGCCGAACCATAATTTTCTTAATTCCACCTTCTCACTTCATGAAAAGCATCAAAAGCTTGAGAAATTTCCGAAGCTTCATATGAATGAACAAGATGCAAAAGAGAGAAAGATTGAAGATGGTGATATGGTGCGTGTGCTGAATGATCGGGGAGAATGTGAGCTTGTCGTTTCAGTCGGTCACAATGTGTTATCTGGCGTTGTGGTCAGTCAAGGATTATGGGCGGATCAAAAAGGCAAAAAGCATTTGGTCAATGGATTAACACCTGATCGTTTGGCAGATATGGGCGGCGGTGCCACGTTCTTTTCTGGCAGAGTCGAGGTTGAAAAATTATCATAGAAAGGGGAAAAGCCAGCAACGAGACTGCTGGCTTTTCTTTATGATCTTTTTTATCGTCCAATAAACAGTTGATTGGTCATCACATTCGCACTTCCATTGCTTCGGTAGCCTTCTACAGTTAATGCTGTTTCATACATTTTTCCCATTGGCATCCCTAAGCTTTCCCATTTTTTAAAATGCTGACTGACGGATACAGTCCCGCTTGTACGTTTTGTTTGACGTACACTCCAATATTGCTTAAAGGTCGCAATCCCAATAATGGAAGGCTGATTGACGCGGGTTGTTTCATAAATGTCATATGTGCCTCCATCTACAGTAAATGTTCCTTTATGTGTTCCTGTTGGACGATACGTGCCCCATGAATCAACAATGTAGTATTCAGCTAGTGGAGATTGTGTCCAGCCATAGACACATAAATACGAATTTCCGCCTGGGTTAAAGTTTGCGTTGTAATTGATGGAAATGTTGCCAAGCTGATGATGAGTTTTAGTGGAATCAAACTTCTTTCCTTTTCGGAACAAAGCATTTCCGATATTGTTCCATTGCGCGCTAAATGCCCCGCCATTATTGAGTGTCATCGATGTATTTCCATGATCCTTCCATAATTCATAATCGTAGCCACTATGGTTACCCATTTGATTATTGGTAATCGTCATTGCATGAGCTGGTACAGCAGTCAGTATAAGCGTCAGTCCAATGCACATCACAAACAATAGCCTCAACCTTTTGAAATTCATTCTTTATTCCTCCCTTTTTTCATCCTTATTGTTCTGTCATCCCTAAGATGAAACGAGCCCATCACCTCCTTTCATGTAACGACTCTTTGCTAGATGGAACGATACTGCTTTAAACCGACATGTATGTCTCTTGTTTTTGTATAAATGCTTTGATACAAACGAAATAGATGAGCATAGACATCAACACGCTGCTGACTTGGCTCATATACGGCCGCTTGATGGATAAACTGATCAGCGCATGCTTCAAGTGATGGATACCATCCGCAGCCAACCGCTGCAAGCATCGCTGCACCTAAAGCAGGCCCTTGTTCATTTTCTAACTGGATGACCGCCGCCTGAAAAATATCTGCCTGCATTTGAAGCCATGTTTGACTTCTCGCACCGCCGCCAATGGACACAATAGAATCTATTCTTTTTCCTGCCTGCCGGAATAAAGCAATTGATTCATTTAACGAGAAGGTGATTCCCTCTAGCACAGCTCTGACCATATGCGCCCTTTCATGCCTGCTGTCTAATCCAATCAAGCTTCCGCGAATGATTGAATCCGCATATGGCGTTCTTTCTCCAACTAAATAAGGGGTAAAGAGCAAACCATTCGCTCCTGGCGCTACATCAGCCACACCCTCTAAAAGCGCTTGGAACGATTCTTCTGGAGCCAGTAAGGATTTTGTCCACTCAAGGCTATATCCTGCTGAAAGAGTGACACCCATTGTATAAAAAGCGTCTTTTTTTGCATGATGAAACAAATGCAAGTTTCCTTGCAGCTCTCTTTCATGGTCCTCTTCGTAGGAGAGAATGACACCGGATGTGCCAATGCTGCATAACGTGTGACCGGATGACAAAATGCCAGCACCGATTGCCCCGCACGCATTATCTGCTCCCCCTGCAAAGACTTTCGCACCTTCTTTGATCCCAGTCTCCCGTGCAACTTGAGGCAAAAGTGTACCGACCTCCGCATCTGATGAGACAAGCGGCGGGCAAATATGAGGAGGAATATCAAATGCCTGACAAATCTCCTTACTCCACGTCTGTTCTCCGATATCTAACAGTAAAGTGCCAGCCGCATCGGAATAATCAATATGAATAGCGCCGGTTAATCGAAATCTGACATAATCCTTCGGGAGTAAAAACATGTCTATTTGTTGATCAATATCTGGTTCATGTTTCTTTACCCACAATAATTTTGGCAGTGTGAATCCTTCTAACGCCTGGTTTTTAGTGATCTTTTGCAGCCGGTCCCCTAGCTTTTTTGTGATGTGTGTACATTGCGCTGTCGTTCTTGTATCATTCCACAAGATTGCGGGGCGGAGCACTTGGTGTGATTCATCTAATAAAACTAAACCATGCATCTGTCCAGAAAAGCTGATGCTTTCTACTCGCCTTGAATGAACAGGCTGCCTCGCCATGAGTTCTCTCATTGCAGCAATCGTCTGCTCTATCCAATCCTCAGGATGCTGCTCACAATATCCAGGTTTGTCTTGAATGAGGCGGTAAGGCTTAGAGGCTTCGCAGCACACCTTTCCGCTCTCATCTACTAATATCGCTTTGACTCCGCTCGTTCCAAGATCAATTCCCATCACATACTTCATGTCTTTTCACTCCTTCAAAACAGGTCCGCCTATTCAATTAATCTTCTAACAAGTATTGATTCAATCGTGCTTTCAGCTGTTCCTCTCTTCCCGATTCGTTTCTGATGAAAGGATGCGTCAAAGCATACTCTTCTAATGTATGAAAGTTTGCTTTCCCTTCTGAAATGTTGCGTCCAATTCCTTCAGAAAAGCTGCGGTACCGGTGCTTGATCACATCTTCAAACACACGATCTTCGATGAGTCTATGAGCCACCCGCAGCCCTTTTGCGAACGCATCCATTCCCGCAATATGGGCATACAAAATATCTTCAAGTTCAAAGGAGGCTCTTCTGACCTTTGCATCAAAATTGAGACCCCCAGTTCCAAGTCCGCCATTTTGCAGAATTTCATACATGGCCAGTGTTGCGGCATATAAATCGGTTGGGAATTCATCAGTGTCCCAGCCTAGAAGCGAATTGCCTTGGTTCGCATCAACAGACCCGAGCAGTCCATGAATTCTTGCTACACGTAATTCATGCTCAAATGTATGACCAGCTAGCGTTGCATGATTGGCCTCGATATTTAATTTAAAATGTGAATCTAATCCGTATTGCTTTAAAAAGGCGATAGATGTCGCTGCATCTGAGTCATATTGATGGGTTGTCGGCTCCTTTGGCTTTGGCTCAATTAAAAATTGACCGGTGTACCCAATTTCTTTTGCATAATCAACAGCCATGTGCAAAAATGTCGCCATGTGGTCAAGCTCTCTTTTCATATCTGTATTCAGCAGTGTGTCGTAACCTTCTCGTCCTCCCCAGAAAACGTAATTTTCTGCACCGAGTTCTTTTGCGGTTTCAATTCCTTTCTTGACTTGCGCGGCCGCATAGGCAAATACATCTGCATGACAAGATGTCGCTGCGCCGTGTACAAACCGGGGATGCTTGAACATGTTGGCAGTGTTCCACAGCAGTTTCACCCCGCTTTGCTGCATGTAATCTTTCATCCTTTCTAAAATGATGTCTAACTGTTGGTTCGTCTCTTGAAGCGTGTCTCCCTCTGGTGCAATATCACGGTCATGGAATGAAAAATATGGAACCTCCAATAGGTCAAAAAGCTGAAAAGCCACTTCTAATCTAGCTTTCGCCAAATCCATTCCGCTATAGGAGTCCCAGGCTCTCTGCATGGTGCCCGTTCCAAACATGTCTGTTCCATCAGCAGTTAATGTGTGCCAATAAGCGACTGAGAAACGCAGGTGGTCTTTCATTGTTTTTCCGCCAATCATTTCGTTCGGATCATAATATTTAAAAGCAAGTGGGTTTTTTGATTGTTTTCCTTCATATTGAATTTTGCCAATCGCCTCTAAACTGCGTAAGGATTTCATATTTGATTTGACCATTCTTGATTCCTCCTATGAATTCACTTTGTAAGTCCATCCAACAAACTAACTATGAATTTGTCATCAAATCTCTTTGGATTTTCCATATTTTTTAGTTTTTTAGAAATATTTTCGTTATAATAAAGTTAAAATCATACTTCTCATGAAATACATTCGTAAAAAAGTACCTTTTTTCAACTTAATCTAAAGACAAAACAAATGGAGTGGATAACGTGGATATCGCTGATCAGAACTTTGTGAAAAAAATAAATCAAAAGCTATTGCTAAAAGAAATCCTCCATCATGCGCCAATCTCTAGAGCGAAATTATCTGAACGCACTGGTTTAAATAAATCAACTGTTTCTTCTCAAGTGAGTACGTTAATGAAAGAACATCTCGTCTATGAAATCGGTCAAGGTGAATCTAGCGGCGGGAGAAGACCTGTTTTACTCATGTTTAATAAACGTGCAGGATACTCAATCGGCATTGATGTTGGTGTGGATTATGTAAACGGCATTTTAACAGACCTTGAAGGATCTATTATCCATGAAGAGCAGCTCAAGCTCCCATCAAGCTCTCCTGATGTAACCATACGCATATTAATTGAATTGATTCAACAGTTGATCGCACAAATCCCCTCTTCCCCATACGGGCTTATTGGCATTGGCCTTTGTATACCTGGGTTAGTGGATGCAGATGAACAAATCGTGTTTACACCTCATTCAAAATGGAAAAATGTTGACCTGAAAACAACGCTCCAAGATACCTTCCAAGTACCGGTCTTCATTGAAAATGAAGCAAATGCCGGTGCATATGGCGAAAAAATATTTGGTGCCGCAAAACACTATGACCACCTGATTTATGCAAGCATCGGCACTGGAATTGGAATCGGTATCATTCTCAATCATCATTTATATAGAGGCGCATACGGTTTTTCTGGTGAAATGGGACATATGACGATCGACTTTAATGGACCAACATGCAGCTGTGGAAACCGTGGATGCTGGGAGCTGTATGCATCTGAGAAAGCATTGTTTCAGTCACTTCAAACAAATGACCAGCACGTATCCTATCAAGACATTGAACAGCTGGCAAAGTTAAATGATATGAAAACACTCAATGCCTTGCGCAACTTTGGCTTTTATCTTGGCGTGGGTCTCACAAACGTCCTGCACACCTTTAACCCGCAAGCCGTTATTTTACGAAACAAGGTCATTGAATCACAGCCAGCGGTTCTGAGTGTCATTCAAGATGAGGTATCCTCTAGAATGGATGCACAATTCAGTTCACGTGTTGAGCTGCTCCCTTCATCATTAGGGCACAACGCACCGGCGTTAGGGATGACATCTCTTGTCACTGAAGCTTTCCTGCATGTTGCTACCCTTTCACAATGAACCGCTAACTGATAAAAAGAGACAACTTTTAGAGCGTTGTCTTTTTTTATTCACCTGTTTCCTCATAGCGAAAATAGTTGAAATCAGCTGACAGACGCTCGCCGCTTGTATCTTGGCACTGCATGCCGACAAATGCCCCTGTAAAAAATCCCCCTCCGCGAATGAAATCATCGGATAAATGGCTTGATTCAAACGGCACATCAATCTCCTCCCACTCTTGTTGGTCAAAAGAATAAGAATATTTGTACGTCTCTTTCTGAACGGTCACTTTTAAATACACATACGTGACCTCGTCTGGAATGACGATTTTATTTGTCAACGGCTGAGAAAAGGTCAGATTTTCGCAGACGGATAATTCAAGGATACGGCCAAGCTCCTCGTCATATGTTACCTGAAGCGCTGTCCAGTTTTCCGTATTATAATAATTCACAAGACCAGCGGCTTGCTGAAAATTTTTTGGAAAGAATGAAACAGCTGTCTCAGCTTCAAAATAAAAACTTTGCCAGCGCCTTGCAACAAACGCTTGGGTAAATTTAGACGTAAGAGACTCCTGACCGTATAGCCTTAAATGATGAGGGTTCTCCGTCAATGAACCAATCTGATCAGTAAAAGGGATTCTTAATGTTTGGAAATGTCTATTTAACGCTGATTCTTTAAATTCATCGACTGTATGGTGCGTTGGAGAGAAGACTTTTTCACTTATTGCTGGCGCTTCAACCTCCAGTGCTCCTTCTTTTCCGCCCACCACATAAGGCCAGCCATCTTTCCATTCGAGCTTTTGAATCGCTGTCTCTCTTCCTAAAGGACACCAACCTCTTTGTTGAAAAATAGATTCCTTATTTGATTGAATCGGACGGCCCGTGAGATGAGCCAAGTACCATTCATTTGTATGCGTATGAACAATTGAGGCATGCCCGCATTTTTGAAGCGGATGGCTAGGCGCATGGAAAGCACTTAAGATCGGGTTATCAGGATGAACCTCATAAGGCCCTTCAATATGCGAGGACCGGGCAATCGTGGCCGCATGCTCGTACCGGGTGCCCCCTTCTGCCGTTAATAAATAATAGTAATCACCAATGTGATAAAGATGCGGGGCTTCCGTCAGTTTAATAGACGTGCCTTTAAAAATGATCTTCCGCTGACCGATCAGTTTCTTTTCAGGCACACTGTATTCCTGCAAGGCAATACCTGCAAAGGAATGGTGCTTTTCTCTATGATCCCACAGCATATTTAATACGTATTTCTTCCCGCTTTGATCATGGAATAAAGACGGATCAAATCCAGAGCTATTGAGCCGAATCGGTTCGCTCCACTCGCCATCGACTTCGCTTGCCGTGACCAAATAATTATGACCATCCTTAAACGGACCATCCACTACTTTAATATCTGAATAGATGAGCCAAAACTGGCCATCGGCATAGCTTAAGCACGGTGCCCATACCCCTCCTGAATCGGGATTTCCTTTCATGTCTAGTTGA
The DNA here is from genome assembly GCF_053851875.1 of Bacillus sp. A015. NCBI lineage: Bacteria > Bacillati > Bacillota > Bacilli > Caryophanales > Bacillaceae > Bacillus > Bacillus sp. A015. The sequence continues at coordinate 47,281 of NZ_JBSPZB010000009.1, read as the reverse complement.
GATGTTTTTTGCAAAGGGCGCGCGGCGAGCCGCCAATGGACAAGATCCTTCGAATGATAAATTTGAACCCCTGGAAACCATTCAAATGTAGAGACCGCAATGTAATAATCGTCTCCTACGCGGCAAATACTCGGGTCCGGATGAAACCCTTTTAGCACTGGGTTGGTAATCTTCATTGATCTCCCTCCTCTTTCAATGATCTACATTTTAAAATCGTCAATATGATCGACATACACCTGATCCCTATTCTCTAGCTCCCTCACGACTTTTTGATGTTTTTCTTCATCCAGGTTATAAAAATTAATATCAATCATCGCTAAAATAAGCAAGCATACAGGAATAACCGTTGTAGTGATTAAAATGCCAAGTAATGCTTCTGGTGTTTGCATTTGGTTCGCTACATAGCCAAACCGGTCGAGTACAAGACCTGGAACGATCCCGCCTAATGCCATGCCAAATTTAAAGAAGAATCCAATCACTGCGTAGATGAGCCCGCCCATCCTTTTCCCTGTTTTATATTCGCCATATTCAACAGTTTCAGGAATGAGCGCCCACATGTAAGCACCTGCTGTAATACTCCCAGCAGCAGCGACGAGTCTGAAAAGAAGAATCAGAACAATTTGACTCGGCGGTATCACAAGTAGAGCAAGAAGACCTACGATATTCAGCAATAATGAATAATTCAGCAGTTTTTTCTTTCCTAACAGCTTGTGTAGCCGCGGAATAAACGGCAGCACCATTAAAGCTGGCAGGCTGCCAATGAGTCCGTACCACTTCACTAAATCTTCTCTGCCAAGGTTATATGTCACATAATAAATTCCTACTGAGTTGCTGATCGAGTTCACGCCAAAAATAATGATAAAGAAAATACTTAACACAACAAGCGGACGATTCACTCGTAACTGGACAAAGATATCGCTGAATTTAATCTTTTCCTCAGGCTTTTGAAGCATGACGCGTTCATTCGTGCTTTTAAAACAGAAAATAAGTAATGCGCCGCCAAGAACGCCGAGAAATGCCATCGTCATCTGCCAGCCAAGTGCTGTATTTCCTGTTGTATCGCCTAATAAAGTCGCAAGAAAAGGAACAAAAAAAGCAACAACCAAACCGCCGAGATTTGCAAAAACCATACGAACAGACGTAATGCTGACAACCTCTTGGTTATTTCTTGTCATTGCGGATGTTAAAGCCCCATAAGGAACGTTGATGAACGTGTATGTAAGCGATAAACCGACATACGTGATGTAGGCATAAATAAGTTTGCCCATAGCGGAAAAGTCAGGTGTCGTAAAGCAAAGGATTGCGAGTACCACAAAGGGAAACGCACCGAATAACAAGTAAGGTCTGAAGCGGCCAAAACGGCTGTTCGTTCGATCAACCATTGCCCCAATAAAAGGATCTGCAAGCGCATCGATGGCGCGAACAACCAAAAACATCGTCCCTGCTGCTGCCGCTGATAAACCATATACATCTGTATAAAAAAATAATAGATACGTAGAGACAGTTGCATAAATTAAATTACATGCGAAATCTCCTGAAGCATATCCCACTTTTTCAGACATACGAATCTTCTTTAAATTCTCACTAACCATGAACTTTCTCCCTTCTTTACTTAGCCTCTTCTAACGAACAGATGGTGCAGGGCAGCAGCAATCAATACATAAAATATAAAGCGCTTTCAATTCGTTGCAAAAATGAAGCTGAATCTCTCAACCATTCAGCTTAGCCCACATACGCAGTCAATCATTTGAATGATGGAATCATCCCCTATAGTGAACGGATAAACTGGTGATCCTCATCTTAGTTTATTGACTAAACAAACTAAGATGAATTCATTTTATAAAATCTGATCTGACTTTTCAATCTTTTTTGAAAAAATAATCCAAATAATTGATATCTTGTCATTTTTTCTTTCATATGAGGTTCAATATCCTCTAAAATGACGACAAATGAAGAGAGAAATCATTTAATGGTTGCATTCAAGCTCATCCCATGCTATATTAATCAAGCGATGAGCTGAATTGTGTAAGTCGGGTAACATGTCTCTTTGAGACACACACGAATGTGGCGTGTGGTTATTCCGCCTCAATACGCAAAAGACATCTTCTGTTGAAGATGTCTTTTTTCTTATCCTATTTTCGTCCCATTTTCAACCGGCTCATCTGTGGCAAGCAAAACAACGTCTTCTTTTGACGGCATGCCTCCTAAGACAAGCACTTCTGATTTGAATCCTGCAATTCTTCTTGGCGGGAAATTGACGACTGCCACGATTTGTTTGCCGATCAGATTCTCAGCGGTATAACGTTTTGTCAGCTGTGCACTAGATTGCTTTAGACCAATTTCGTCACCAAAATCAATCTTTAGTTTCAGTGCAGGTACTCTGGCTTCTGCAAAAAATTCTGCTTCTATTATTGTCCCAACACGCATATCTAAGGCCAAAAACTGTTCAATATCTGCCATATGAATCTCTCCTCTTCCTTTAAAGGTATAAGCACTCAATTCCTCATCTGCTAGATGACCGCTAGTCTCTCGTTGATGTCTTCATTGTAGCACACCCAATTTTTTAAAAAACGGGTTCAAAAAGCCGATTCAGCGCCAACATCACTCACTAGTTTACATAATGAATTTATTGCAGTCTATTAAAATCTTGAAAATGAATTCTGTGAAATGGCAAATAATCCTACTGCTTCCTCTCGAATATTTCAGGGAGGGTTAACACTTGTTTACCTTATCAGATATGTGGTCGTTTTTCGTCATTCTTCCTATCGGTGCCATCCTGCATCAGCTAGGCCATATTGTGGTCGCATGGATGTTTGGGGCAAAGGTTTCTTTTGCGCTTGGCAGAGGCAAAAAAGGGCTGAAAATAGGTGTAGTTGAAATTAGACGAATCTATTTTCTAGCTGCATTTTGCCATTATGAAGAATTGAGGAAAAATAACCCCATTTGTCGCACATTCTTGTCTACTTAGGCGGATCATTATGCAACCTGCTCAGTGTTCTCATATTGAATACAATGATCGCCAATGATTTCCTGCCAGAACATCAATTTTTCTATCAATTTGCTTACTTCTCAGTTTACTATGTATTTTTTGCGCTGCTGCCAGTACAGTATGCAGATCATCATCCGAGTGACGGGCAAGCGATTGTGAACATCATTCGGCACGGTGAACCATGTGACATCATTGACTAAAATAGATGACTTTCGCTGTCAATATGATACTGAATCGTTAAAAAAGGAATACCGAACAGCTTCATTTGATGAACCGCTGTGAGACTTTCTTCTGTCTCCGGTTTCATATGAAAGCTCTCTTCCATAGGCAGTTTCATGGTGATAAAAGGCGTATGCAAATACAATCCTTCGTCACCAGTACTGCCTTTTCGACATTTGCTTTTTAATAGAAAGTCTTCCTGCTCATTAAAAGGTTTTAAAATGGCGGTAAGCTGTGAATACGGAAGCGGCAGAGCAATATTCATATAACCCGCATCTGCATTGTGATGATGAGCATAAAGCGCAAAAAAGACTTGCTCACCTTTCTCGTTGTGACGAATCCACGCACGCACATTCTCTCTTTCTTCCTTAGGGTGTTGAAATCTGCAAAGACTTCCCGGCATTTCATACGGAATACGAGACGACCCCAAATATAGCTGACCTATTTTTTTAAAAGCTGGTTGAAGTAAAAAGACAAAAGGCCTCACCCACCAATGAAAATTGACTGCTGCTTTTAACGTAAATTGCATGGGGTCCTCATAAAACCTGCGAATAACAGGTGACACCCTTTCAGCTGAAAACGTCTTTCCATTTAATTCTTCAAGCGAATCTACTAAACCCATCTTCTCGCTATCATGCATGCTTTCATTTTGAAAAGACATCAACTGAAAACGACCGTGAACCCTCGAAATCGGAAAATCCTTCTTGTTCAATCGATCAGCCATCCAATCAGACCTGGTAAAATAACAAAACATGCGTTGATACTGCCATGGAACCAAATCATTTGATCAATGCTTATGTAGGTCACGCGCATGAGCATGCCAGCAGAATAAAGAAGAGATAAAACAATGGTCCCCATTAACATACAGCTAGAAAACACAACCAGCCCTTTTGCCGCAGTTGAACGAAACCCTGTTTTCATACAAAGGATTCCATACACGTAGAGTGCGATCACATAAAGAATGACGCTGAACGTATCAAATAGACGGGAGAAGCTAATCCCAACAGCAATCATCACGGGTGCCAGCAAAATGACCCAGCCACTTGCTTTGTATAAAAGCGTCTCTGTTATCCGCTGCCTCCCTAATAACCCATAAAAAAGCGGGATAAAAAAAGCGGAGTAATGAAAATGAATAGCAGTCAAAAGAACAATAAGCGGCGAAAATGTCATCACTTGTATATCTGCCGTGTACAGCCAAAACCAAAGCCCACCTAAAGCGATATACATAAACGCACCATCTATCATGAGCTCATGCAGTGGAAAGGTTCCTCTTTTCAGCAAACGAGTTAAACCAAATAAAGCTAGAACCACTGTATAGACAAGCCATCCCGATGCAAACCAAGCAGAATGATAGATAAATGCACCAGTTGCACAGAGAGCAGAAAATGGAAAGGCTTTCATTAAAATGCCGATAAGCAACCCCTTCTGCCGCTTTTTCCCTTCCTGATCGAAAAAGTGTAATACAGCGGGAAGAAAAAACAAAATCGCAAGAAGGACAAAGAATTCTGCTATCGGGCCTGTCAACAAACGGGTAGCGAGAAAACAAGACATGAAGATAATGCTAAAGGTCAAATGCCATTTATTCATCATGAGGCACCCTTTCAGTAAACCGGCCTTTATAGGTAAAAAGAGTTCCAAAAAGGCGATTCTTCACATGCACATCAATTGTATACTTACCTGCATGCTCGTCGTAGCCTTCCATGACATCTGACACACCATATAGCCATGAAGGCAGCGGCAATTCCCGCCCTAACATCAGACATTTTTGCTTACCGGATTGAATGTGCAGGCACCCATTTTCCGTTACTGTAAAATGAAGCTCTGACATAAGAAGTCTAGGTTTTCCAAAGTAGTCTAGTACTTTATGACTCTCCTGATCAATGATCATATCTGCATCAAAATGTCTTTCCCTCTCAGGGAAATAGAACGTACGAAACCAGTGCATTCCTTCCTCTCCCTTGTTTGTCATAAAGGGTTCGTTCACAATTCGAAAGGGAATGTTTTTCCCTCTCTCAGGGAAAAAACAGCGAAACAATGGACCTATTCTGAAGAAAAATCGGATGAGCCTCGTCCCGCCGCCTATTTCCTCCATGATCCCTTCGGCAGTAAACGCGCGGTTGTACCGCTCTTTTAATTTCGGATGCAGCTTATCGTAATCCTTTACTTGGTGATGATGAACGACCATGTCTACCTCCCCTTTTTCGTTTGATCGAAAACACATCTACACAATCTTTTAAATTAATCATTCCGGCAATCGACAAGATGAAAAATGCACTCACCACAAGCGGCTCATGAAGGGTCGTTTCAGGGGATAGGATTCCTATACAAAGCATCATAAGCAGAAAAATGCTTTGTAGAATGAAGACATATTTCTTTGATAGCTTAGGAACCAGCCATGAAACGCCTAAAAGACCATAAAACAATCGAAACCCGGTGCTATGATCAAAAGCAGAATGTGAAAAAGGAATGATCGCTTGGCATAGCCAGACGATGGCAAATAGCAAACAAATCCCGTAATGGGCAAGTGTTCTCTCTAACAGCAAACGGGGATGTGTTCCCTTTTCAAGCCACGTCTTTAATGCGCCAAAACTAAAGGCGGTCATAAAGCCCATCATCGGCCGAAAAAAGAATCGGTCTGCCCATTTCCACCCTTTTCCTTCTTTCGTTTCATAATCAAATTGAGTTTGAAACACAATGTGATCGTTCGTTTTCCTGTACTTCCAATAGCCGCCACCTTCTTTAATGAAAGATAAAGGATGTGACGATTTGAATTTGAGCGAGGACGCTCTTTCATTGCGCTCATCCATCATTCTTGTTCGATACGCTCCTGTCCCTGTCACGCTTATACCGAATCCAAGATGTTTTTCATACAAGAAGGATTGAGGCTGTTCATCTCTAGGTCCATTTAAAGAAATGGTTGAAAATCGCAAATCCCACTGTTCATGAAGCTTTGGATTTTGCGTATATTCCCATACTTCCTCTATAGGTGCATGAATGGTTGTTTCCACATAAACAGGCTTTCTTTTCATCTGCCTCTACTCCTCTATGTGAATTATTTCACATAATAAGCATACCATGTTTCATAAAACTGTCAAATCTTTATTGGTTTTCTGTCAAAAAAATTTATATTCACGAAGCACTATATCCCTTTTCATGATATCGGTTCGATACATAAAAAAGACCTGCCAATGAGACAGATCGTCTTGCTGCTGCATGCCTGCGATATAAAGCCGGACCGCATAACTCACACTATCTTCAAGCTGTTCTTTTCATTGAAGTCCCTTTTTATTTGAAATATCTCCAAAGCCATGCAGTAAGCTTCTGAGTCCTCTTACTACATGCGTCATTTCCTCTCATCGTATAAAGAAATGCTCCCAGATGTATGTCCTGGTGTTGCGATGACTTTAAGTGACCCAATCTCGTCCCCTTCTTCGACAAGCACATCGGGTTTTGTGTGAATGTCTTTCGAAAAACTACCTTTGATTTTTTGCTGAGGTTCACCGGGAAGGAGGGAAAAGTCACCAGCAAAAAGGCGGGCATCTCGTTTCGATAAATAAACGATTGCCTCTGGAAAAGCCTTTTTCACTTCATCTAGTGCGCCGATATCATCCATATGACTATGGGTAAGAATATCGGTTTGTCTTTTTTGTGCGCAAATTCAATGATCGAGCTTGCTGCCATTTTTAAAGCAGCATCAATTAATATCAGTCCATTCTCTTCCTCAAATACATAACAATTTACCGGAAATAGACGCGGCATCAATGTGAGCTGGTGCAGGCGGTCAAAAGTTGTCACTCTTATCATGTGTCCCCCTAAAACTAATGTCGTTCGTTTTATATGAACTAATATCATTAGTTTCAGCAACTATTTTTCCATCAACCGCAATATAAATATCAATTTGCGCTTCTTTTGGATCAATTGATCTTTCGTCATACCATTCAAAATCGCCTGTATATGTGCGAAAATAACGCTGATCCCAATTCCAAATCTGCTGCCATGTTTCAAGCACAACCTCTTCAATCGGTCCCTTTCTCGTTTGAAATCTTGCATAGGTGGACGCGGGAATCTCTTTTGCATGTTCCACATGATGATCCACAAATTGTCCCGCTGTAAATAAATATGAGCCATTTTCATCTGTTTCATAATCTGAATATAGCCCGATGACAGGCGCTTTCCCGCCATGAAGCTGCTGCGCGAAAAATTGCTGCCAAAGAGGTACAATTTTCCGTTCTTCCGTCCGTTCCATTTCATTCGTTGTTCGAATAGACAACCCTTTGATCAAATATTTCTCTAATGTCACGATATCGTACATACATTCTCATCTCCTTTTTTACCATCTTATAAAAAGAAACCTGACAACACTGTGTCAAGTTCCTTTAGGTAAAAGAAATTGTTTCAACTGGAGATCAAATGCTTCCTGGACATGCTGCGGTGAGATAATGTCGACATCTGGTCCTAAATGGAATAGGAAGCTATATAACCAATCATCTTGAGGCAGGCTGATTGCTGCAAGATAGGTTCCGTCTGAACATACGATTAATTCGTTCTCATCCACCCACTCCTTCACTCTGCCAACTGATGCTTCTGTTACTCTTAGCATAAGTGTGCTTACTGAATGTGCTTCGTGCCAAGAGTCATTCCAAGGCTTCTCTTCGTTTTTGATCCTTTTCGGTTGGAAAAACCCTGAAATCGTGATGAGGTCTGTCATTCTTGTGAGCTTGAACAGACGAAAGGCTTTTTTCACACAACAAAACGCATACAAATACCAATGCCTTCCTTTTAAGACGAGCGTGTAAGGCTCCACTTTCCGAGGAAGTGTTTCTCCTTTCGCATTGCGATAGGTGAACTGAATATATTGGTGCTCTGAGGCAGCTGTATGAATGAGCTGGAGCTTCTTCTCTAAGTGGCTGTCTTTTCCCCAGGAGCTTAAATCAATGAAGATATGGTGCTGTTTTTCGCTTTCATCTGTTTGAGACGGAATCAGGGATTTGATTTTTTTCAGTACATGCTCACTTTTTTTAAAGGTGTATGCACTCGTCATGCTTTCAAGGGCTGTTAAAATGAGCTCGATGTCATCATCGGTGAATAATTTTTTCTCTAAACGATAGTCGTCAACAAGTGAAATGCCTCCGCCTGCTCCTTGCGTTGTCACAACAGGAATCCCGGCTTGATTGATAGTATCAATATCACGATAAATGGTCCTCACGCTCACTTCATGAAGTTCAGCGAGCTCTTTCGCTTGTACTTGCTTTTTGCTAATGAGCAGCATCACAATAGACAAAATGCGATCAATTTTCATGACTTTTCCTCTTTTTCATAAATGTAGGTTTTGATTTGATAAAAAAAGAAAGAATGGTAAAGATAAGTAACAGCCAGCATTCGTTTACATCCCTGCATGTGCAGGAGGAGGTTGCATCATGACACATAACGTGTGGCAGTTGTTCATTGTCGGGGTCGTCATATTGATCTGCATGATCATTCGAATGAATCGAATAAGACGCTATCAGCTCGTACGCCCGGTAAGTCTTTTGATAAGAATGTATGTATTTGGTTTCACTGCCCTTATTCTTATGACAGAAGGATGGCAAAATCACAGTATCTTCATCTATGCCGCCATTGGCATGATCTTCGGTAGCAGTCTGGCCGTTCACGCCTATCAGACGATTCGCATGAAAGAAGAAAATGGCAGGCTTTATGTCAAAACAAGTAAATGGATTGAAAGCTTCATTTTATGCTTGTTTTTATCGAGATTTGCCTTGAAATTAGTCGATCTGACAAAACATTCAATGACGAAGATTGATGTCATTGAATTGTATCAGCATATTGTAAGCGATGATGCCCTGACCATGCTCAGCTTTTTTCTACTAGCTGCTTACTATATTGTTTTTTCTTATCACATGATGAAAGCAAATAAAAGATCGAGTCATGTGCATCATGCATAAAAACCTTCCTATAAGAAAGTAGGAAGGTTCAGCGTGTAGACAAACCCTCGCATTCGGTGTCAGTCCTGCGTGCCGGTGCTCACGAATGTCAAATTCGCTCCGCTCCAGTACTCGTCCTTCCTAGACTGCAAAGGTTTTCTATCACGCTGAAAAGAAGACAAAGGGCTAAAATAAAGTTCATTTTAGCCCTTTGTCAATAATCTGGGTTTTTTATCAATCATGCTGTGCATGGTGAATCATTTGTTCAAGCACTTCCATCACATGCTGATCTTCAGGACTGTAGAAAATCGAGGTCCCTGCTCGTCTAGATTTCACAAGACGAAGGTTTTTTAAAAAGCGCAGCTGATGAGAAACGGTTGATTGCATAAGATTCAGTGTTTCCGCTATATCATTTACCGAGTGTTCACCTTGAGACAGCAGGTGCAGGATACGAATACGTGTCGGATCAGATAAGGCTTTAAATGTTTGTGAGACAAGAAATAGACTTTCTTCGTCCAGCTCCATCCGCTCCTGCTCTTGATTTGTATTCAGTTCTTCCTTCATTTCGCTTCACCTTTCTTGTCAGTCAAATCACGACTTATTCTATGTATTATCATATACCAAAACGTGCGGCGTGCAAAGCTTACACACCTTTAGAAAAAAGATTTATTCAAATAGCATTGACACTTGGTAGCATTCTTTTTAAAATGAGCATTATTTATTCATTTTTTTAGAGGAGCTGATAGGCAAATTGATTGAAGAGCCAAGACTAAAACGCAGCCTGACTGTCTTTCCACTTGTTGTGATCGGGCTTGCTTATATGGATCCACTTGTCGTATTTGATTCATACGGCATTGTTGCTCAGCTGACGAAAGGACACGTAGCTGCAGCTTATATATTTACTTTACTAGCATTACTATTGACAGCGCTTAGCTATGGGAATATGGTGAAAGCTTTTCCAAAAGCAGGATCTGCATATACATATGCGCAAAAAAGTATTCATCCTCACGTCGGCTTCCTTGTAGGCTGGACGCTTTTGCTTGATTATTTATTTTTGCCTATGGTGAATTTCGCTATCGGAAGTGCTTATTTAACCGCAGCCTTTCCCGATGTACCTCATTACATTTGGATCATCATACTTGCTATCGCCATAACGACTGTCAATGTAATCGGTATTCGGCTTACAGCCAACATTACGGCGCTATTTGTTACCTTTCAGGTCATTGTCGCCGTCACCTTTGTTGGGTTTATTATTTATGGACTCACGCAAAACGCAGGCAGTGGGGAATTATTGTCAGCCCGGCCTTTTTATTCAGCTAGCTTAGACCCGGCTCTTATTTTTTCAGGGGCGACCATTTTATGTTTTTCTTTTCTAGGATTTGATGCGATTTCGACCATGTCTGAGGAAACCATTAAGCCAAAAAAGACGATTCCTCTTGCGATTTTCTTAACGGTCGCCATTGGAGGCGTGCTGTTTACCCTTACCTCATATTTTTTGCAGCAGGTGTTTCCAAATTTCCAGCAGTTCAAGCATCCAGATGCGGCCTCACTTGAAATTGCGGAATTTGTGGGTGGCGCATTTCTCCACTCGTTCTTTTTAGCTGGCACGATGGTCGCTGTCATCTCTTCCTCATTATCGTCACACGCGAGTGCAGCAAGGCTGTTATATGCAATGGGAAGAGATCAATCGTTACCGAAGCGTTTCTTCGGTTATATTCATCCAACATTGAAAACCCCTGTTTTTAATATTTTATTAATCGGTGTTTTCTCTTTAACCGCAGTTATTGGCGAGCTTGAAGTCATTTATTCATTTATCAGCTTCGGCGCATTGATTGGCTTCACTTTTGTGAACTTGTCTGTGTTTGCGTACTATTTCGTCAGACATAAACAAAGAGGTGTACTGAACACATTGAGATATGCAATGATCCCTCTTTGCGGAACGGCCTTTTGTATTTGGCTGTTAACAAGCATCAGTACAAATGCATTAATCATTGGAATGGCCTGGCTCATTATCGGTTTCCTTTATTTCTGCTACAGGCTGAAAACAAGACCTGAATTTACGTTTGGGTATGATTGATCATAAGGTTTTCACTTGGTATCTGGTGCAGGATGTGGCATAATAAAAAGGCTGTACTTCCCTTTTAAAAGCGGGGCAAAACAGGGGTGAACTGGCCTTGAAAAAGAAAAAAACAGGATGTTTTGCCATTTCAGGCTGTTTCACGATTTTTCTGTTTGTTTTCGTATTAGCAGCCATTGTCATTTCCTTTAATCAAAAGGAGTTAAAAAAGCTGCCGATTGATACGGAATCAATTGTTTTGTCGAGATTGGATGATTACAAACCGCTTGTAGAAACAGAGTTAAGAGATCAAGATTTAGATCAATATACCGCGTTAATCCTCGGTATGATGTATCAAGAATCAAAAGGCAGAGGCGGAGATCCAATGCAATCCTCTGAATCTCTTGGTTTGAAACGAAATGAAATCAATGACCCTCAGAAAAGCATTAGACAAGGAGTCCATCATTTTTCGACCATGTACAAGCATGGGAAGAAAAAAGGCGTTGATTTGGAAACCATTATTCAAAGCTATAACATGGGAATCGGCTATATTGATTTTGTTGCAAAAAACGGGGGAAAACATTCCGAGAAATTGGCAAAGCAATACTCCAAAAAGCAAGTGAAACGAAACCCCGAAGTTTATACGTGCGGGAGCAACAAAGATAACTTCCGCTATCCTTATTGCTATGGTGATTTCACTTATGCTGAAAAAGTAAAAGAAAAAACGAAAACAGTTGAAGAAAAGATGAAATTGGCTTCATCATCCACACCATCATCGTAAAAAAAGCACTTCCGTGTAGGAAGTGCTTTTCAATTTATTGATGTTCTTTTCCGATTTCCGGCAGAATCGTTTTCGCTAAATGCTGATCCATTTCCTCATATTCATCATAATGAATTGTTTCATACAGCTCTTTTCTCGTTTGCATGTCCTTCAGTATTCCTTGCTGCGTTCCCTTTTCCATGATCTCTGTAAATAAGCGCTCATACGCCTTTGCAGCGACTCTGAGTGATGACACAGGATAAATGACCATTTGAAAGCCAAACATGGAAAATTCGTCTGCATGATAATAAGGCGTCTGGCCAAACTCCGTCATGTTTGCAAGGAGCGGTCCTTTGATATGGTTTGAAGCATGCGTGAAGTCTTCTGCAGTGATGAGCGCCTCAGGAAAAATGGCATCAGCTCCTGCTTCTACATAGAGATTGGCCCGGCGGATGACATCCTCCATCCCGTTAACGGACTTTGCATCGGTTCTAGCAATGACCAAAAGCGATGGTGCCGCTTGTTTGATGGCTTTGATTTTTGCGATCATCTCTTCTACTGGAACAAGTGACTTCCCGTTTAAATGCCCGCATTTTTTCGGCATTTGCTGATCTTCGATTTGAACAGCCGCCACCTTGCTCTCAACCATTTCTTTTGCTGCCCTTGCTGCATTTAATACACCGCCATAGCCTGTGTCCATATCCACCAAAAGAGGCAATTGAGAAGCTCGAATGATTTCCTTCGCTTTTTCCGCCATTTCTGTTGAATGGATCATGCCGAGGTCAGGCAGTCCTTTGCTCGCGCAAAAAGCTGCACCTGATAAATAGAGCCCTTGAAAGCCCGTTTTTTTCGCATAGAGCGCAGACATTCCATCGTGAACGCCTGGGATTTGAAATAAAGCTGATTTGTTCATTTTCTCTTTAAAGGCTGCGGCTAAATCAGCTTGACTCGTTTCATCATTCACGATCCACACGCTAGTTCCCCCTTTTATATGACGAATAGGTCCATAAATGCTGGTACTGTCGTTGTTTTTAATTGATTTGGATTTTGACAAAGTGACACAATTTGATCGACTTGTTTTTGTGGAAATCTTGTCTTCAAATGATAGACCCATTTCTTTTCAAGCAGCGGAATGCCTTCCTGTCTTCTTCTGCGATGACCTAGCGGATATTCAATTTCGATTCGGTCTGTCATCGTTCCGTCTTTAAAGAAAATTTGAACACAGTTTGCAATCGATCTCTTTTTCGGATCTAAATAGTCAGCTGTATAACGTTTATCTTCCTTCACAACCATTTGATCCCGTAAACGATCAATGACCGGATTTTGCGCAGTTTCTTCTTCATAATGATCAGCTGTCAGCTCACCATAGATCAGCCCAATGGCGGTAATATATTGCAAGCAGTGATCGCGGTCTGCTGGATTGTATAGCGGCCCTTTCTTGTCAATAATTCGAATCGCTGACTCATGTGTCATAATTTCCACCCGGTCAATCTCATCTAATCGATCTTTCACAGCGTCGTGCAGCATCACAGCAGCCTCTGCAGCAGTCTGCGCATGAAATTCAGCAGGATAAGCAATTTTGAAAAGCACATTTTCTATGACGTATGATCCAAGCGGCTGAGCGAGTGTGAGTGGTTTTCCTTTCATGAGAACATCTTCAAATCCCCACTTCTCTGCACTGAGCGGCGTTTGATAGCCCATTTCCCCTTTCAGCGTCATCATCGCCAGTCTCACCCCGCGGCTTGTTGCATCTCCTGCTGCCCACGATTTCCTTGATCCTGTGTTCGGGGCGTGGCGGTACGTTCTAAGCGGAGAGTTGTCAACAAAGGCTTGCGATAAAACATGCTGCACTTCCTCCTTCGTTCCGCCAAGCATCGCACAAACGACGGCACTTGTTGCCACCTTGACAAATAAAACATGATCCAAGCCATTTCGATTCAGACAATTTTCTAAAGCAAGCACACCTTGTATTTCATGTGCCTTTACAATCGCATGCAGTACGTCATTCATCGTGAGCGGTTCTTCTCCGTTTGCAAGCCGCGTTCTGCTGATATAATCACTTACAGCTAATATCCCGCCTAGGTTATCAGACGGATGGCCCCACTCCTGTGCAAGCCACGTGTCATTATAATCTAACCAGCGAATCATACATCCTATATCAAAAGCCGCTTGGACTGGATCTAACACAAACGAAGTGCCAGGCACCCTTGCTCCGTTAGGCACAACTGTTCCAGGTACAATCGGCCCGAGGTGCTTCGTGCATTCCGGAAAATGGAGCGCCAGCATTCCGCAGCCGAGAGTGTCCATGAGCACATACCGTGCTGTTTCAATTGCCTCTTTGCTCGTAATTTCTCCGTCCACTGCATAGGCTGCGATTTCTTCTAATAGCTGATCTGTTTGATTGGCTACTGCTGTTTTATTCATGTTCATTCCTCCGTTTTTCCATCATCATTTGAGACTTTTAATCCTCTTGGCCCTAAATATCGGACTCTCGGTCTAAAAATACGATTATGCAAATGCTGTTCAATGACATGGGCAGCTAATCCGCTTGCTCTTGCCGCAAAGAAAATCGGTGTGTAAAGGGAGATAGGAATCCCAAGCACGTAATAAATAGGCGCTGCGTAATAATCAAGGTTCGGATAGAGGTTTTTCTTCTCTTTCATGTATGCCTCACCTGCTACACACATGTCATACAGCGTCGTATCTCCCTTTGACTCCGTAAGCGTTTTCAACGATCGTTTTAAAAGAGCGGCTCTCGGGTCCATTTTTCTCATGTATACCCTGTGGCCAAAGCCCATCATTTTTTCTTTTGCGGCTAATTTTCGTTCAATGAGCGCAAGGAAACCTTCTGTTGTTTTCCCTTCGAGTAACATGTGCATGACTGCTTCATTCGCTCCTCCGTGTAGGTCACCTTTTAATGAGGAGATCGCTCCAGTAAAAGCGCCATACATGTCAGAATGAGTAGATGCAATGACTCTGGCAGCAAATGTTGAATTTGGCAGCTCATGTTCGCTATAAAGCGTGAGCGTTTGGTCAAAAGCGGTAATTTCGTCTTCTGTTGGAGTCCGGCCAGTTAACATGGCTAAAAAGGTTTCAGTATAGGATTTGGTCTGATCTGGAGAAATAGTGGCATCTTTTGCGAGAATGTGATAGCTTCCAGCAACAATGGCTGGCAGCTGGCCTAGTAATCGAACTGCACGCGCTTGTTGGCACGCTTCTGATCGATCATGTAATGCTTCATCGTACCCTGCAAGAGCAGATAAGCAAGTTCTCATGGCATCCATGGGGTGAGTGGTTTTTGGCAGCTTTGTCAAAATGGTTTGAATGGTTGGATGTAAGTTTGTTTGTGAGGAAATGTGTTGCTGAAATTGGTGATGTTCCATAGCATCTGGTAATCTTCCATAAATGAGCAGATAGGCTGTTTCTAAGTATGTCTTGTTTTGTGCCAACTCGATGAGGTCATAACCGCGAATGACAATTTCTTCTTGCTTCACATCTAAGTATGAAATGGACGTTTCGCTTGCCACAATGTCTTCAAGCCCCGGTTTATACTGCAATTGTTCAGTCATCATATAACCCCCGTTTCGTTCAATTGTTGTTCTCCAAACGAGCAAACGGCCAGAAATGATGTGATTCTATCGATGGGAAGATACCGTGCAAGCCGGATACCCAATTCCCATTTTATCCAAAGCGCTTCATCTTGTAAATAAAAGAACGTATGTCCAGTTGGACATACGTCAGCGTGTAGACAAACCCTCGCATTCTGTGTCAGTCCTGCGTGCCGGTGCTCACGAATGTCACATTCGCTCCGCTCCGGTACTCGTCCTTCCTAGACTTCAAAGGTTTTCTATCACGCTGAAAAAAAGAAGACAAAGGGCTAAAATAAAGATCATTTTAGCCCTTTGTCAACAGTCTAACGTATGTCCAGTTGGACATACGTTAGCTGTAGTAAGGTGAAATCATGATATACACAATGACGCCAGTTAGACTGACATAGAGCCAAAGCGGCATTGTCCATCGGGCAATTTTACGGTGACGCTCGACTTGCATCTGTGCGCCTCTAAATAGTGTAATCAGTGCAAGCGGTACAATGACGGCAGATAACACGATATGTGTGATTAAAATAAAGAAGTAGATCGGGCGAATAATCCCTTCTCCCCCAAAGTGTGTATCAGCTGTCATTGAATGATACGTCACATACGAAATTAAGAAGACAAGTGTTGTTGAAAAAGCGGCAAAGATAAATCGTCTATGCGCTTTAATGTTCTTTTGTTTAATCATGATGAGCGCTGAAAGTAAAAAGATAAACGTAAAGCTATTCATCACGGCATTGAGTAGCGGCAGAAATGTAATATCCAGATGACTAAATTTATCTGTTTTTGGCATGAAAAATAATAAAGCAATTAATCCGTTTATGGCAATTGTTAAGAAAATAACAATGCCGGTAAAATTTTTCGGTTTTTGATTCTGTTCTTTCATGTTTGAAAACCTCTCTTTTTAGTTCCGACTAAGAGTATGTTATTTAACTTTCTCTATAAAGTCAATGAATTCGCTATCTTCGTCGAATTTTAGACAAACTTGCCGATTGCCCGCATTCTAGCAGCTTGAAAGATCCATCCAATTCCTTTAGAATGGGAATTTGTGTGGTTTTTATGATCTCTTATAGGAAAGGAGCAATGGACTTGTCAATCTTACAGGAAACAACCAAAAATGTGAAGACGTTAGAGAAAGAATTACAGCAATTGCAGTTCCAAATGTATCGAATGCAAGAAAATATGAAAGATATTTCGAAAAAAGCAAAGATCATTGGAATTGATCAAGCCAAAGAAGATGAGTGGATGATCGTCTCTGCCATTGAAAGTGCTGATACTTGTAAAATCATGTTAAGCGATTGTGAAAAAGCTTTTCGCGGACAATCTGATTTTTCCTTAATTGCGGAATATCCTGAAGAAGGAAAGATTCATATTGCCGATATTAAAGGCCCGCCAGACAATGGTTACGGCTCAATATGTATGAAGCATTTAAAAGAAATCGCAAGAGAACAGAACATTCCAGTGATTACTGGTGATCTCGTTAAAAGAGACTGGAATCATGTGGACCGCTTGATTCATTTTTATGAAAAACACCATTTTGAAGTCCAAATCAATTGGAAAGAACAAAGCGGAGGAATTTATTGGGTGGACAGCTAACGACAAAAACCAGCGTATCTCTCATCATAAACGCTGGTTTTTGTCGAAAATGCAAATTTTTCAGAAAAATATGTGTATTTTGACCAAAAAAAGGGTATAATAAAAGCATCAGGCCGCCACCTGATGCTTTCTTCCAAAAAACAATAGACTACTAGTTAAGTACTTTCACTTTGACTGATTTTACGCCCCAATTTTTTGCTTGGGATTTGCTTGGTACATGTACATCGATTTTGTTACCTTTAATTGCGCCGCCAGTATCTGCTGCGATGGCTTCACCGTAGCCTTCAACATAAACCTTACTTCCTAATGGAATGACATTAGGGTCTACTGCAATGACTTTTGCATTCGGGTTTTTGTTTAAGTTTACCCCTGTTGCAGTGATACCTGAGATGCCACCATCATTTGCTGTATAAGCCGTAGCTGTTACAGTCATTTCTTTTTGACTAGCAGAAGATGATGCTGCTTTAGCTGTTTCCTTTTTAGGAGCAGCTTTTTTCGTTGTTTGCTCTTTTTGGACAGGTGCCTGTTTTCGAACAGGCTCTGAGCTTACCTGAGCTGAGCTTTGACCAGCAACACTTAGTGTTGAACCAATCATAATTATATCTGAGTTTAAGTTATTCAAAGACTTAAGATCGCTAATTGACACATTGAATTTTCGAGCGATTTTCCAGAGGCTGTCCCCCTTCTGGACTTTGTACTGCTCCTGAGTTTTCTCTTTTGAAGAGATTGTCAATTTATCACCTACATAGATCATGTCTGTGGATAAATTGTTCCAACCCTTTAGATCCTTTAGAGACACATCATTTTTTTGAGAGATTCCCCAAAGTGTATCACCTTTCTGTACAGTGATTTCCTTTGCAGAAGCTTGCTGCGCTCCAAATGCTGTTGTTGAGATTGCTGCAACAGCAACCAAGGACATAATAGTCTTCTTCATAAAGTAAATCCTCCCTTGTTAGCTTTTTATGGCGGCTAACGAGTGCTATCGTAACATATGTAAATGTCATTTCAATAACAAAACGATATGTTTTAGATTACAGTTCCTTTACATGAAACATCTCTCTCCATTGGTAAATCAGACCACAAAATGGCTCGATTCCGCACCATATCAAGGTTTTGAAAGGATAGAAAACGCTCTGATGAAAACGTGTCCAATCGCAGCGAAAAAAATTTATTTTTCTTCTTCAAACTCTTTATTTTTTCTCTTTTTCGATAAATAAACGAATTTCTTCTAAAAAAACATCCCCGTATTTCTCTCTTTTTTGAGCTCCGATACCCTTAATATTGAGAAGTTCTTCTTCCGTTTTAGGCTCCACTGCTGACATTTCCTTCAAAGTTTGATCAGAAAATACAACAAATGGCGGAACGCCCTGCTCTCTCGCTAACTTCATTCTCACCGCTCTCAATTGCTCAAATAATGCGTCGTTTTCTTGAATGGCCTCTGCTTTGATCGCCTGCTTTTTATATACAGCTTCTTGTCCTACTAACACTTTCTTTCCTTTATGTGTCACCTTTAGCGTTGGATAAGCCCCTTCAGACATGTGCAAATACTCTTCTGTAATTAAAAATTCGATGAAGTCACTGATTTGCTGGGCTGAATGTTGTTTCATTAAAGCATATGTAGGAAGCCGGTCGAAACCAAGGTCAAGTACTTTTTTGTTTTTAGAGCCCGCTAGTACTTGGGCAATCATCATTTTTCCGAATCGTTCGTTCATTCTAACCGTACACGATAAAACCATTTGCGCTTCTCTTGTAACCTCTTCACGCTCTCTCTCGTCTAGGCAATTGCCGCATTTTTGGCAAGGGGCGCTTGTTGATTGATCAAAGTAGTCCATGACAAATTGCTGTAGACACTGCTCGGTATGACAGTAATCCACCATTTGTCTTAGTTTAAGCAGTTCATGCTGATAGCGCACTTCATCTTCTGTCGACTGTTCAATGAGAAAACGCTGCACTCGTACGCCTTGGGGTGAAAACAGTAAAATACATTCACTTTCAAGACCATCTCTGCCGGCGCGCCCAGCTTCTTGATAATAACTTTCAATATCTCTTGGAATTTGATGATGAATCACAAAACGTACATTCGACTTATTGATCCCCATGCCAAATGCAGACGTGGCGACCATCACCTGGATGTGATCATTTAAAAAAAGGTTTTGCTGCTCTTCCCTCACATCGTCATCTAATCCACCGTGATAAACACCAGCTTTGATCTTTTGTTTTTTTAGGCGATTGTAAATGTTATCTGCTTCTTTTCTTGTAGCTGTATAAATAATGCCAGACTCACGGCTGTTTTTCTTCATATATTGTGTGATAAAACGGTCACTATTTTCTCCTTTGATCACTTGAAAAGACAAATTTTCTCTAGCAAACCCAGTAAAGATGGTTTCTTGCTCGTTCATGCCAAGCTGTTCACATATATCTTGGTGGACCTTCTTCGTGGCCGTAGCTGTTAATGCGATAATCACTGGCCTTTTTGACAGTTTGTTTAAGCATTCTTGAATATAGCGATAGCTTGGCCTAAAGTCATGTCCCCACTCAGATATACAGTGCGCTTCATCAATAGCGATGAAGGGGATCGTCAACCGATTAAGCAGCTGAAAGAAGCGCTCATTTTGTAAGCGTTCAGGCGTGATATAAAGCAGCTCATATTCCCCATTTTCGCATTTTTTCAGCCTTTCATTCATTTCGCCTGCTGACAGTGTGCTGTTTAAAAAGGACGATCGTATCCCCATCTCGTTTAACGCATCGACCTGATCTTTCATTAAAGAAATGAGCGGAGAAACAACGATCGTCGTTCCTTCCATCATAAGGGCAGGAATCTGGTAGCAAACCGATTTCCCCCCGCCTGTCGGCATGATGCAGACGGTATCCTTCTGTTTGTTCACAATCGATTCAATGGCCTGTTTCTGTCCCTGCCTAAAGGCGTCGAAGCCATAGTATTGTTTAAGAAGTGCTTCTGCTTGTTCTAACATCCAATTCCCTCTCCGTCATTTGTTTTGTCTATTTTAACATACATTCATGCATCTACATGCCGTCTGTTGAATTTCGTCTTTTCACAAAATAAAAAGCCATTTTCCAAAATGGAAAATGGCTTGAATCATCCTAGGAAAAGCTGCGGATGCCGTAATCTAAGTAAGAAAGTTTTAAACCACCACTCCTCAAAGTGGGTGTTTGCAGAAACGTTCCTGTCTTCCTCTCTAAGGAGGCATGACATTCCGGCTTCAATATAAAACTCCCTATTACAGCTTAAAGGTTAAAACTTAATTAACATTACGCACATCGCAGCCTTTAAACTATACTACACGAAAGTTTATTAAATTTCAAGAGATCTTTTTTCTATTAAATACTCATGTATACAAGACATTTGTGCTTGCGTATACAAGAAAAAATTATTCTGAAAAAATTTAACTTCTTCTTATCTTCCTATTTTTCCTCATCTAAATCAACATCTTGTCCTTCCTCTAATCTTTCATACGTTTCTGAATGCATCTGATCCATTGTTTCTCTATTTGTTAAATCACGCATTTGATCGGAAAACGACCGATCAAACTCATTCGGATCTTGATTGGGTTCTTCGTTCTTCTTTGCATCGATTGAATAACGTGTATATGGGACTGCTTTTAACCGTTCGTATAGAATGTCTTTTCCTGTTTTCTCACATATACCATATGTCCCGTCTTCCATTCGTTTCAGTGCTGCATCAATTTCACCTTCAAGCTGACCATCGACTTGATCCAGCGTTTGTTCTGTCATGCGGTCTAAATAGATGCTCCCATGATCAGCGATGTGATTCCCAACACCATTTGAAATCTCATTTGATTCCACCAGCAGGGATTCTTCTTTCTTTTTTGATCCTTTCACATCCTCTTTTAATTGAATCAGTCTTCCGTATAAATCAGCTTTTTGTTCTTTCGTTAAGCCCACGGTCAATCACTCCTTTCTCATTACCTTCCCGCTGCAAGGTAAATAAAAACATCAAAAAAGCTACCGCCTCTTTGGCAGCAGCTTTTTCCTTTTAAAGCGTGCGAAGTGCTTCTTCTACTGGTTTGTCCCCTTTAATTAAGTCAAAGGACTTATTTTTCACATTGGATTCTGTTAAGCTTTCCACAAGAACAATGGCTACATCTTCTCTTGAGATCTCAATGTTTTGATCATCTGGGATATGCGCGGCAGCTTCGATTTTTCCTGTCTTTTCCTCATGCAGCAAGGCACCTGGACGGACAATGGTATAGGAAAGGCCAGACTGTTTTAAATGTTCATCTGCTTTTCTTTTCGCTTCATAATAAATTTCCATACTTCCTTGCCCTTTTCCTTGGTTAGGGTCATCAGCATTATAGGAACTCAGCATAACAAAATGCTGAATGTTTTCTTTTTTGGCTGTATCAACGAGGCGTTTGGCACCTTCTTGATCCACCGCAATGGTCTTATCTGCACCTGTTTTTGAGCCTGAACCTGCTGCAAAGATGACAGCTTCCGCTTGTTTCACAGCAGATGTCACATCCTTTTCAAGATCACCGATGACAGGCGTTGCACCAAGTTCTTTTAGCGCATCCGCTTGTTTTTCATCTCGAATGAGAGCAAGCGGCTCATGTCCTTTTTCTTTTAAATAACGAATGACGAGCCTGCCTGTATGTCCATTTGCTCCAGCAACTAATACTTTCATTGTTCATTCTCCTTTCTGTGTCTGTTTCATCTTTATCCTTTTTTGCTATCATTCAAACACCTAAACAAAAAAAGCCCTTCCCATCAAATATCGGAAAGGGCTCAGGCAATGTACGATCTATTAAAATAAGTAGAATGAGAAAAGTGCATGTGATCTATGTAATCGCAACGTTGATCAGCAAAGATGTTTTGTTAAAATGGCTTGCACATCACTCAAATCTGTATCTTTAGAAAAATCGAGTTCAAATACTTTTGAGCTTGTGACGAGCAGCATACCTGTGTCCTGATCAAACACGCCAGCTTCTTGAATGGCAAAACTTTCAATTGATCGATACGGCAAGGAGACCCTGACTTTCTTCTTAGAAAATACGCGGTTATCGCCAAAGATCAGTCGTTTATTGGTGAAACAAATTTGGTCGTGACGCAGTCTGTAAACAGCCTCAATTCTTTCCCCTTCAATCAATAAGGATTCGAATTTTTTATGATCATTTTGTTTACTGACAGAAAAAATACCCACGTAAACCCCCTCTTCCTGCATCAAATTCCTTTATGACAAAACGGCCACACGGCTCTGTGGGTACGTTTTATTCTCACTTATAGAATACGCTATAAATGGTTGTTATTCCATTACGAATAGATTAAATTTCATTTAACTTTTTCTTTTTGATCCGATACTCTTTCCTCTACTTATTTAGACTGTTAAAGCAGGAAAAAAGTTTCAGGTTTTTGCTAGAAAAAATGCTTAATCATGCCATAAAAAAACAGTGATTGTCTAAAATCACTGCCAGATTAAAGAGAAAGTGGGGGTTTTCAAGACAAGGTGTCAACAAAGCCCTCATTTTTGTCTTTTCAACTGTTCACGAAACGATATATGGTGTTTTTTGCTTTCGTTACATTCAATATACGGTGTATCTAGACCTTCAAAAAAACTGTCGAGATTTTCTCGACAGCCTGACAGTGATTGTCTAAAATCACTGTTTTAGATGGCTATTCATCTTTTGGTGTATCAATGGTTCCCTCGGCATACACATCAGAAATCTGTTCAAGCGTAATCGCCATATCAGCATCCTCGTTATCGTGCCAAGCATGTTGGTTTTTCTGCTCGTCTGTTTGCTGCTTTTTCATCATCATCACCCTTTACTATTTTTCTTAGTATGAGCGATGATTCTCAAAATCATTCAGCAGAAATATCTTCGAAATACTCCTTGTAATACCCGCCTACTTTACCCGTATTATCAACAACGAAGAGAAATTCTTCTGTTTCATTTTTCACTTCATATGTGCTTCCAACCGTTAATGCCCGGTCGACCATATATTTTTTCGCATTCGTATGTACACATTTTACTTGTTTTAACGTTTGAGCCGTTTGCCAGTTTTGATGGATCATGATATAAAAACTCCTTTTTTCATCTATACATTTATTGTAGCCAATTTTTCATGAAATGCAATGAGTGTTATAGATTGCTTTCAAACATGTCGTGTAATATGATGAGTGTATACGTTTACATACGTGTGCGTATAAAGATTTAATTGCTTCATGTCCACTTTTTTCACCTAGAACTCGCAGAACAACCCATATCTTTAAGGAGGTTTGTTTATTTATGAGCTCTACAACACTTCAAATTAGTTCAAAACTCGAATCTTTTCTCCAAGGGACAAAAAAACTCTACATCAACGGCCAGTTTGTCACAAGTCACGATAATAAAACCTTTTCTACCCCTAACCCAGCCACAGGCGAAACCCTTATTGATGTATATGAAGCAGGTGCGAAAGATATTGATGAGGCAGTGAAAGCTGCTAAAAAAGCCTTTCATGGTCCTTGGCGCTCAATGTCTGCCGCTGAACGCGCTCGGCTTATGTTTAAGCTTGCAGATTTAATGGAAGAAAACCAAGAAGAACTTGCTCAGCTTGAAACACTTGATAACGGAAAACCAATTAATGAAACAACAAATGCGGATGTCCCTCTCGCCATTGAGCACATGCGCTATTACGCAGGCTGGACCACAAAAATGACTGGACAAACCATTCCTGTCAGTCAGGGATATTTTAATTATACCCGCCATGAGCCTGTTGGCGTTGTGGGACAAATCATTCCTTGGAACTTCCCGCTGCTGATGGCCATGTGGAAAATGGGTGCTGCCCTCGCAACAGGCTGCACTATCGTTTTAAAACCAGCAGAACAAACACCACTCTCTGCTCTTTATTTAGCTGAATTAGTGGATAAAGCCGGCTTCCCAGAAGGCGTGATTAACATCGTTCCTGGATTCGGTGAAACAGCCGGGAATGCACTTACCGATCACCCTGATGTCAACAAGCTAGCCTTCACAGGATCAACAAGTGTTGGGAAATTAATCATGGAGAAAGCCGCTAAATCCATTAAACGCGTCACATTAGAACTTGGCGGAAAATCACCAAACATTATTTTACCAGATGCAGATTTAAAGAAAGCCATTCCAGGTGCTTTAAACGGCGTCATGTTTAACCAAGGCCAGGTATGCTGTGCAGGTTCACGGGTCTTTGTTCACCGGAGCCAATACGATGAAGTGGTCGATCAAATGGCCAAATATGCGACATCACTTAAGCAAGGCGCCGGTCTCCATCAAGATACGCAAATCGGACCTCTTGTGAGTAAAGAGCAGCACGAACGCGTATTAGGCTATATCGAAAAAGGGAAATCAGAAGGTGCAACAGCCGTTGTCGGTGGTGATTGCCCTTATGAAGCAGGCTACTTCGTCTCTCCTACTGTTTTTAAGGATGTAGAAGATGACATGACCATCGCTAAGGAAGAAATTTTCGGACCTGTCTTATCCGCAATTCCTTATGATTCCATTGATGAAGTGGTCGAACGGGCCAATCAATCTGACTATGGATTAGCCGCAGGACTTTGGACAGAAAACTTAAAGCATGCCCATGATATTGCTGCACGTCTTGAAGCAGGAACGATTTGGGTCAACTGCTATAATGTCTTTGATGCCGCCTCCCCGTTTGGAGGATATAAGCAGTCAGGCCTTGGTAGAGAAATGGGATCATACGCCCTTAACAACTATACAGAAGTCAAAAGTGTGTGGATTAATCTCCAAGACTAATGACGTAAAAAAAGTCGGTGACCATGTCATCGGCTTTTTTGTGATTGCATGTGACAAGCAGGCTCCTGAATATAGTAGTAAAGGAAAGGAGCATGGCCGAAAATGCAAGGTTTCAAAACGAGAGTAAACGAGTATATTGAAGAACTGCACAAACAAGTAGAACGCAGACAACGAGAAGATGGCGCTTTTGTTTTCTGCTTTGAAGGCCCCATGATGACAAATGCTTTTTTGATTATGCTGTTAAAGGCTGTCGGCGATCCTGATCAGGTATTGATCCGTCAATTGGCAGAAGCGATACGCACGAAGCAAAATGAGGATGGTTCCTTTTCTTTGTATCATGATCAAACGGGGCATTTAACAGCCACAGTGCAAGGTTATTGCGGAATGCTCGTTTCAGGCAGGTTTCAACAAGATGAGCCTCATATGGAAAAAGCCGCACAATATATTCGATCAAAAGGTGGTTTAAAGAACGTTCATTTTATGACAAAGTGGATGCTCGCCGTAAACGGCATGCACCCTTGGCCCTACTTCTATGCACCACTTTCTTTTTTACTCATCCCTACATACTTTCCGCTGCACTTCTACCATCTTAGTGCATATGCAAGAATTCATTTTGTGCCGATGATGATTGCACTGAATAAACGGTATACCTCTCATGCAAAGTTTCCATCCTTAGCACACCTTGATGAGAGCATGTCTAAAAATCCATTTGACTGGTTCATGGCAAGAGAAGAACGTTCAACTCACCACTTTTTGACGTATATGCGATCATATGTAGCCTTAGACAGCCGGCTGGACTTTTTCGGGTATGAAGCGGCTAAACGATATATGTTTGACCGTCTTGAAAAGGATGGCACGCTGTACAGCTACTTAAGTGCGACCATCTTTATGGTCTATGCGCTCATGAGCCTTGGGTACTCTCCGGGATATCATCTTATCCAAAAAGCGGTGAAAGGCATGAAAAAGCTTGTCAGCTCCTGTCAAGGCGAGCTGTATGCTGAGAATTCTACATCCACAGTTTGGGATACTGCGCTTGTCAGTTATGCTTCTCAAAAAGCAGGCAGAAAACGAGAAGAGCCCCTTATCACAAAGTCTTTTACATACTTGCTAAATCGGCAGCAAATGAAGAAAGCAGATTGGGCGTTTCATAACCGCCATGCCGCTCCGGGGGGCTTTGGTTTCTCAGATATCAATACGAATAACCCTGATTGTGATGACACCCAAATTGTGTTAAAAGCCATTCCTAAAGCATGCGCACCTGTTCAATGGAGACGAGGTTTTGATTGGCTCCTTTCCATGCAAAACCGTGATGGCGGCTTTTCTGCTTTCGAAAAAAATCAAGATCACTTCTTGCTTCGTCATCTCCCGCTCGAATCTGCGGAGGATGCGGCCATTGATCCATCTACTCCCGATATTACAGGCCGCGTGCTTCATCTTATTGGTCTCGAGGAGAAAAACATTTCTCCATCAATTCTCAGGCAGAAAGATCAATGTGTAAAATGGCTCTTTGATCATCAAGAGAAAAACGGATCATGGTTTGGCAGATGGGGCGTTTGCTATATTTATGGAACCTGGGCAGCGTTAACAGGACTTAAAGCTGCGGGCATCCCCTACTCACACCCTGCCGTTCAAAAAGCGTGCCGTTTCTTAAAACAGATTCAACTAGAAGATGGCAGCTTCGGAGAATCGTGCAAAAGTGCAGAGGTAAAAACGTTTGTCCCGCTCCCATTTGGCACAGTGGTTCAAACTGCTTGGGTCGCAGAGGCTCTTTTGCAATATGAGAAGCCAGATGACAAATCGATTTTAAAAGCCATTTCATTTTTGGTGAATCATCAGCATTCGAATGAAGCCTTGTACTATCCAGTGGGCATTGGCCTTCCAAAGCAGTTTTATATCACCTATCATAGCTATCCATTTGTATTTCCAATGATGGCTTGTTCCACATTTTTAAAAGAAATGGGGCATATCAATGAATAAGGAAGAATATCGAATGCAGCTCAAAGAGTGGCTTAGCTCTTTTCAAAACGTGGTTCAAGATGAAAAAATCCGTCAGAAAGCAGAAATTTTATTGTTAAAAATGAATGATGAGCGCTCAAGTGAACAAGAGTGGTATGAACTTGCTGAAAGTATTGCAGTTGACATGAACCAGCCTGAAGCACTGCGAGATGTAGCAGCTGGAGGTCACCAATTACCACCTCTCCCTTATCGGTATGAAGCACTAGAACCCTATATTTCAAAAGAGATTATGTATTTGCACCACCAGAAGCATCATCAATCATATGTCGATGGTCTGAACAAAGCTGAGCTTGCGTTAAAAAAAGCGAGAAGAACAAATGATTTTACGATGATCAAGCACTGGGAACGTGAGCTTGCCTTTCATGGAGCGGGACATTATTTACATTGTATCTTTTGGTTTTCCATGAGTCCTTCAGGAAAAAGAAAGCCCACTGGTCAAATGCTCCGCCTCATTGAGCATTCGTTTGACAGCTATGACGCATTCAAATCCCAATTTTCAGCAGCTGCCAAACAAGTAGAAGGTGTTGGCTGGGCTATTCTCGTATGGGTGCCCCGATCACAGCGTTTAGAGATTTTACAGGCAGAACGTCATCAGCTTTTATCACAATGGGATGTCATCCCTCTTCTGGCCCTTGATGTATGGGAGCATGCCTACTACCTTCAATATCGGAATGAAAAGGCGCAATACGTAGATAGGTGGTGGAATGTAGTTGACTGGCGTGAGCCAGAAGCAAGATTTAAACAAGCGCAACAAGTCAAATGGACACCTTTTTGAGACTTTACTCCATGTAGGCACATGCCTATGTGGAGTATTTTCAGTTTACATAATTTTATGATTGAAACTCATCTAAAGAATGGGTTGTTTTTTCAGAAAATTCATTTAAAATAAGAAAGATATGTGAGGAAAGAGAGCTGACGCAATGAATGAAGATTTTATTAACCATTAGTCACTTTGCAGGAAGAACCTTTGCGATTTGGGTCATTGTATTTGCGTGTCTTGGGTTTGCCTTTCCTGCCGAATTTTCTAAGATTGGACCTTATATTCCTTTTTTACTCGGTATCATTATGTTTGGGATGGGGCTTACCCTGTCTGCTGAAGATTTTAAAGAGCTGTTTCGAAAACCTCTCTATGTGCTGATCGGGGTTCTGACGCAGTACACACTTATGCCGCTTATTGCCTTTCTGTTAGCTTATGGATTACGGCTGCCTTCTGAAATCGCTGTAGGCGTTATTCTCGTAGGCTGCTGCCCAGGTGGTACAGCATCCAATGTCATGACCTTTTTGGCGAAAGGAAATACGGCATTATCTGTAGCCGTCACAACCATATCGACGCTCCTTGCCCCCTTTTTGACCCCTGTCTTTATTTTAATCTTTGCAAGATCTTGGTTACCAGTATCGCCGGGGGCTCTATTTTTGTCGATTGTACAAGTTGTGCTGATTCCAATTATTTTGGGCGTCATCGTTCAGTTGTTTTTTAAAAAACAAGTGACATATGCCGTTCAAGCACTCCCGCTTGTATCTGTTGCCGGAATTGTGGTGATCATTGCAGCGGTTGTCAGTGCAAATAAAGAGCAGATTCTTCAATCTGGCTTGCTTATTTTTGCAGTTGTCGTTTTACACAATGGTCTCGGTCTTTTATTTGGTTACCTCATTGCAAGATGGTGCAAAATGGATATTCCTTCTCGAAGAGCCATCTCGATAGAAGTAGGCATGCAAAACTCTGGCCTGGGCGCAGCTCTTGCAACAGCACACTTCTCGCCACTCGCAGCCGTACCAAGTGCGATTTTTAGTGTGTGGCATAATTTAGCTGGATCCTGGCTTGCGACATATTGGTCAAAACGAGGAAATCAGGAAATCGAAAAGAAAAAAAGCTAGCACCTTAACGGGTGCCAGCTTTTCATGTCGATCATTATCCTTCAAGCAATAGCTGCTCAGGATCTTCAAGCAAGTTTTTAATCGTGACGAGGAATCCAACTGCTTCTTTTCCATCGACAATACGGTGATCGTAAGAAAGAGCTAAATACATCATTGGACGGTTTTCAAAACGTTCTTCATCAATCGCAACAGGACGAAGCTGAATTTTGTGCATTCCTAAAATCCCAACTTGAGGGCTGTTTAAAATTGGTGTCGAAAGCAGAGAACCAAATGTTCCGCCGTTTGTGATCGTGAATGATCCACCTTGTAACTCACTAAGAGACAATTTGTTGTCTCTTGCTTTTTTCGCAAGATGACCAATTTCTTTTTCAATCCCGGCAAATGACAATCTGTCTGCATCACGGACAACCGGTACGACAAGTCCTTCATTTGCAGCGACAGCGATGCCGATGTCGTAGAATTTCTTCAAGACAAGTTCATCACCTTGAATTTCTGCATTAAGAAGCGGATATTTCTTCAGTGCTGCTACAACTGCTTTTGTGAAGAAGGACATGAAGCCAAGTTTCACATCATTTTGTTCGAGGAAGGCATCTTTACGACGCTTTCTTAAATCCATCACAGCTGTCATATCAACTTCATTAAATGTTGTCAGCATTGCAGCCGTTTGTTGAACTTCAACTAAGCGTTTTGCAATCGTTTGTCTGCGGCGTGACATTCTTTCACGCTCAACTGGTTTTCCTGCTTGATCATTTTGCACCGCAGCATTTGCTTGTGGCGCGGCTTTTGGTGCACTTGCAGGTGCTTCATTCTTTTGATAAGAAGCTACATCCTGCTTTCGTACCCTGCCCAGCGGATCTACGGTTGGAATCTCAGATAAGTCTAGCCCCTTCTCTCTTGCTAATTTTCTAGCTGCAGGAGAAGCGATGGTTCTGCCATTACCAGATTTCGGCTCTTCTTTTGCTGCTGCTTCTTTTTGTTCAGCTGCCGGTTCTTCTTTCGAAGCTGGTGCAGAATCTTGCTCAGGTGCTGGAGCTGCGGACTCGCTTCCGCCAGCTTCACCTGCTGCAATGGTTCCGATGACTTCTCCAACTTGTACAGTGTCACCAGAATCTTTCAGTACTTCTTTGAGTACGCCAGATTCTTCGGCTGTCAGTTCGACATTGACTTTATCTGTTTCAAGTTCTAACAGGTATTCTCCCTGCTCAACATAGTCGCCCGGCTGCTTTAGCCATTGAGCAATCGTTCCTTCCGAGATCGATTCCGCTAATTCAGGTACTTTAATTTCCGCCATTTTTCATTTCCCCCTTAGTTTTTGCGAGTCAAGCTATCAGATACAATTCGTTCTTGTTCTTTTTTATGCACAGTTGGATCACCCTCAGCCGTACTTGAACGTCTTCTTCGGCCGATGTAACGTACTTTTACTTTTCCAGACGCAATTTCACGTAAATATGGCTCAATGTATCCCCAAGCCCCCATATTTTGTGGTTCTTCTTGCACCCATACGATTTCTTCTAAGTTTGTCAGTTTCGTTAAAATTGCTTTAATATCCTTGGCTGGGAATGGATATAGTTGTTCCACTCTTGCAATATGAAGCCAATCTTTTGGCTCTTCCATTTGAGTAAAACGATCACTAATATCGATCGATACCTTCCCGCTAGATAGAACGAGTCGTGAAACTTTTTCATGATCATGCACAAGACCTGGCTGTTCAAGAACTGGACGGAACTGTCCATCCGTTAATTCTTGGACTTCAGACAATGTGTTCGGGTTACGAAGCAGACTCTTCGGTGTCATGATGACAAGCGGACGAATCTCTTCACGAAGCAGCATTTTTGCCTGTCTTCTAAGAATGTGGAAGTATTGCGCTGCACTTGTCAGGTTCGCAACTGTCCAGTTATTCTCAGCAGCTGATTGCAGGAAGCGCTCTGTTCTTCCACTTGAATGTTCAGGACCTTGTCCTTCATATCCGTGCGGCAAGAGCATGACTAAACCTGATTTTTGTCCCCATTTTGCGCGGCCTGCTGAAATAAATTGATCGAAATACACTTGAGCCGCATTTGCGAAGTCTCCAAATTGAGCTTCCCAAATCACTAATGTTTCAGGAGAATAGACATTATAACCATATTCAAATCCAATGACAGAGCCTTCCGACAGTGGACTGTTATGGACTGTAAATGATGCATTCGCATCACTCAGTTCATGAAGAGCAATAAATTCATCTCCCGTTTGACTGTCGTGAAGAACAAGGTTTCTTTGAGCAAATGTGCCTCGCTCTGAATCCTGTCCGGTCATTCGAATTGGCGTACCGTCTTTTAATATAGATGCAAATGCCAGTGCTTCACCAAGTGACCATTCCACTTTACGGTCATCTGTAAACACCTTTGCACGTTTTTCAAGGATCCGTTTTAGCTTACCGAATACTTGGAAATCTTTCGGCCAGCTAATTAATTCTTCATTCAGCTTTCTTAATATATCAAATTCTACTGATGTATCCACCGCTGGGAAGCCATTTGATACAGGCTCTGGCAGTTCGATTTCTTGAATCGTATGTTCTTTCTTTGAAGGCACTTTTTTATAGGCTTCTTCTATCTTCGTCGTCACAGCCTGCTCAATTTCTTCTCGTTGTTCTTTTGTCAGAAGACCTTCTGTGACAAGTTTATCTGCAAAGATATTCTTGACCGTTTTATGCTTTCTGACTGCATCATATAGCATTGGCTGAGTTGTAGAAGGCTCATCCATTTCGTTATGACCATATCTGCGGTAACCGATCAAGTCAATTAAGAAATCCTTCTTGAAGCGTTTGCGGTATTCTACAGCTAGCTGAACAGCCGCTAAACATGCTTCCGGATCATCTGCATTGACGTGAACAATTGGAATCTCAAAACCTTTTGCAAGGTCACTTGCATATTTCGTCGAACGAGATTCATTGCTTTCCGTTGTGAACCCGATCATGTTGTTTGCAATAATATGGATTGTTCCACCAACTTGATAGCCTACAAGTTGACTTAAATTTAATGTTTCTGCCACAATTCCTTCTCCAGGAAATGCCGCATCACCATGAATTAAGATGGCTAACGCTTTTTCAACGTCTTGTACTGGATAGCCTTTTTGAGTACGTAATTCCTGAGCGGCACGTGTGCTTCCTTCAATAATTGGGTCAATAAACTCCAAGTGACTTGGGTTATTAGCAAGCGTGACTCTCGCACTCTTTGTATCTTCTTCTTTAATTTGACGGTCAGCTCCAAGATGGTACTTGACATCCCCTGTCCATCCGTAGCTAATGCCAATAGAGCCTTCTGATGGAACAAGCTCTTTATTTGGCGCATGCTGGAATTCTGAGAAAATGATCTCATATGGTTTTCCTAAAACATGTGCTAATACATTTAAACGGCCTCTGTGTGCCATTCCAATGTTAATATTTGAAGTCCCTTCTGTAACAGACTCTGATATAATTTCATCAAGTACTGGGACAAGTGCATCTAATCCTTCGATAGAAAAGCGCTTTTGCCCAACAAATGTTTTATGCAGGAACTGCTCAAAGTACTCGACTTCTGTTAATCTTTTGAATACAGAAACTAGTTTATCCGCTGGTTTTTTCTTAAATAGTTCACCAGACTCGATAGAGCTTGAGAGCCAGTTTCGTTCTTCGAAGTCATGCACGTGATCAAACTCAAATGAAATGGTGCGCTTATACGTATTTCTCAAATGGTTAATGGCTTCTATGCCGTTTGAAATGTGTTTTGGTGCGTTTGCACAAATAATCGATATCGGAATATTCTTAACATCTTCTTCTGTTAAACCGTACTCCTTTAAAGGAAACAGCTCTTGTAATTCCTTTTCTTTGCGAAGAGGATTGACGGAAGCATTTAAATGGCCATACGTTCTGATGTCTTCTGCCAGTTTAACGACTGATGCTATCTTTTGGATTTGTTCAGAAGTAACTACATTATTTTCTTTTTTCCCAATTTCCTCCTTCATTTCACTCGGTGGTGCACCAAGTTCATCAAATATGCCTCTTAGATCTTCGTCAACACTATTAGGATCTTGGACATACTGATCGTAGAGCTCGAGCACATAGCCGAGGTTCGGACCATGAAATTCTTCCCAACTCAACGGTTGTTTCACATCATTTTGAAACATTTTGAACACTACCCCCAACTTTGATCATCAAGTGATTGAACACTATCTCGATATAACTTCCAGAACACAATGACCAAATTTATGTAATAAAACGCTTCCAATAATATTCTACCACTGTTTCGGATTACTTTCTACATTCTTTGTTCAATTAAAGATAAAAAATTCACAGAAAAACAAAAAATTTAAATCATTCCGAAAAATATTTTGAAGAAAGGGGCAAAACCTTATGCCCCAATGCTTTTATGCAGCAGTTTCTTCAATAATGGATATAAGACATCTGGCAATGTATCGACATCTGGTACAAAAATGCTGAACTTGCCATACATATCTTGGATGGTTTTCATCTGTGCTTCTTCAATCGGCGAATTGGATAAAAACACGTTGATCACTTCAATTCCCTTTTTCCTCGCTTCAAGAACTGCTTCATGTGTATCCACGATCCCATTTTGTTCGTAGCTGAACGCAGCTGGCTCTCCGTCTGAGAATACAATGAGAAACTTTTGCTCTTCTCTTCGTTTTAAAATCATTTTCGTCATTTGACGAATCGCATAGCCGTCCCGGTTATCCTCTTCTGGCTCAAGTGACATAATGGAAGGTCCTGCATCAAATAAAGAATCTTTGAACGACACGACTGTGTTGAAATAGTTCGGCTGACTTGTTTCTGTTGCATCGTTTGTATCTTCCCAAAACCCAACAATTTGATGTGGTACTTGAACGGATTTTAATGCTTCATGAAATAGCACAATCCCCTTTTTCGTCTCATCCATCTTGTCAAACATGCTCGCAGAACAGTCAACTAATAAGGTGAAAACAGCATCAATTTGAGAAGACGGTGCCTGCTTTTTATAGAAAAGACGCGGGTTAGACTCTGTAAAATAGCGAATGAGCTTTTTACTCAGACGACCTGCATGAAGATCAGTTTTTGGCCATGATTTTTTATGTTCAAGTGTTTTTTGAATCATCTGCTTTAAGCGTTTCTGGTAAGGCTCGATCGCCTTTGCATGCTGCTTGTACACATCTATTTGCTCTGGCTCAGGCGGCTCAGGCGATATCATGATTGGAAACGCATATTTGTTCTCTTTTCCATTCTCATGAGCATCTGCTCCGCTTTCTTCGCCTTCAGCCTCTTCTAATGCTTCGAGCTTTGAATAATCTTTTCGATGTGTTTGTTTTGCAGAGCCTTGAACAGTTCCAAGCGCCTGGTCTCCATCGTCACCTTCTCTTGCTGCATCCCTGCCGAGATCACTCTTACCGCCGTGTTCTAAATCAAATTGAAGGAAGCTTTTTGATGGCGCTTCAGTTTCCCTATGCCATACTTCCATATATTCTTGGTGGATGTCTTCATCCCCCTCTTTTTCCCGGTCGACTTTGATGTCCTCACTTAATTTAGGTTTTCTTTTTAAGTCATGGAACAGCGGTTCTTTTGCCGCTTTTTCATAGTCCAATTCTGGAAAGAAAAAGTACGTATTCAGCATATCTTTTTCAAGAAGCTCATCAAAGCCTTCTGTCAATTCTTTTACAATGGCTGCGATGTCAGATGTTGAACCTGCTTCATATACACGTTCAAGACTTGACTCAATAAACGGAATCATTGGATGAATCTGCTCGTGAAGGGGCGGAATCTCTTCCAGCGGTGAATCAGCTGTCAGCTTCACATAAATCGCGCAGAAGAGTGCATCCGTTAAAATGGTTCGTTCTTGGTTAATCGTTAATTGCGTCTTAAAGTGGCGCCTGTAAAGCTCTCTTCTCCGTTTAAACACCTTTTTTGTTCCTGGGCGGTCGCGTTTAATTTGCTCTTCAATGCGGATATCTTCAAACAGCATAAACAATTGTTTACATACATCAGGAATGGATAAAGTGTGGGCGTAGCGGATCATGTCCTCAAATACAGTGAGATCACTATAGACTGTCCCTACTGCACGCAGGAAAACATCACTTTTTAGCCCTGCTGTCATGTCTGCTTGTTTACGATCATCCCAAAAATGGCTGATGAAAATTTTCTTTTCAAAAGGTTCATAGTAGGACTGCACGCCGTATTCAAGCTCGACATCATCACTTTTCGCTAACGTTTTGGCTAAATCTGTTAATTCCATAAATAGAAATGAATCGATTCTGCTGTCATTAAATTTGATGAATTTCAAAAGTCAGAACCTCACTCGAATAATGTTTGGGCGATATTTCTTACCGCTGCTTTTTCCCGGTCATCTTCTAGCTTTTCAACAATCCCTCGTTCCACTGCACGAAGCGGCGGGATATATTGTGCAAGATCACATGTATCTAAGAGGGCACGAATGGATGCTGCTTCTTCACTGACCTGTCCATTGTGCGCTTGTGTAATCAAGTCTGATGAGAGCTGAACGAATTGGTCGATTAACCGCTCATCCTTTAAAACAGATTGAGATTGCAGGACATCTTTCAGGATGCCGCCGCCGATGTAAGGAACATCAATGACAACAAAACGGTTTTTCATCGCTTCATTTAGAGGCACTGTGCCAACATACCCTTCGTTGATTGCCGCAATGACGCCAAAGCCCTCTTCAGCTCTGACAACCTCACCTGTAAATGGGTTTGTCATCATTTTTCGGTAGTCGAGTACACCGTTTAAAATAGGCAGTGTTTCCGGTTTCGCCATGTTGATTTCATCAATATATAAAAGGTGGCCTTTTTTCATTGCTTTTGTAACGGGTCCTTCAATGAATTCAATAGAAGCGATCTGACCATCATTGTGGATGGTTTTATAGCCAATTAAGCTTTCTGCATCTAGATCAACCGAGCAGTTCACACTGTGCATCGGCTGCTGAAAGAAAGCGGATAAAGTTTCTGCTAGTTTTGTTTTACCTGAGCCAGTTGGCCCTTTTAATAGAACGTTTTTTCCTAGTGCTAGTGCAATCATGGCATCTTGAATGATAGAAGTATCCTGTGATTCATAGCCGCCTGTTCCAATGAGCGGACGGAATTCTTCTTCTAGCACTTTTGCTTTCGCTTTGATCATTGCTTGAATTTCTTCTGGGAGTGATTGTTGGTTGAACATATATGATTAATTCCTCTCTTCGATCATTTTCCTCACCAAGTATACTAAAAAAACCTTTATGCACTCAATACATAAAGGTTCGTCTTCTGTTATTTTACCATTTCTTTTGTGATCGCTCCGCAAGCAATTCGCTTTCCAGAGTTTCCAGAAGGGTTGCTTAAATAATCATCTGCTTCTGCATGAATGATAAAGCTTCGCCCATTTTGACCAATTAATTGATTCGGACCTCCCTTTAACGTCACATCTGGTACATTGACGACGACATCAATTTGGCCATCTGCTCCTACCTCTAAATTAGGCATATCTCCAGCATGATGCCCCTTTGGGTTGTCAAAGCCATGCTCCCTATGCGTTGGATTAAAATGAGGACCTGCCGTTTCAAAATCTGGCGCTTCACATACACCTGTCTCGTGAATATGGAAGCCATGAGGACCTGGTGGTAACCCTTTTGCTTTCACGTGTAGATCCAGACCATTTGCTGAAGATTCTCTCACTTCGATGCTTCCTATTTTCTGCCCATTTTCATTGATCAATGAAGTGGTCACCGGCGCTTGTTTAGGTGCTGCAACTTCATGACTTTCTTCTGCCATTTCTTTTTTCGGCGGTGCATGACATGCTGATACGAGAAAGACCAAACACATCATGATCGTCCACACTGACTTTTTCATATGACTGCCCCCTTTTGTTATCAGTATGGACAATCTCATGAGAGGGCAAACAAAAAAAGCCGAAAACCGGCTTTTTTAGAAGAAACGTTTTGCACCTAAATAGGCTTTTTTCCAATATGAGTTACTTAAGTTCGAAATACCTACTCCGCTGTCACTTGCATGAAGGAAATCTCCTCCACCCAGGTATAGTCCCATGTGAGAAGGACCTGCTTTGTATGTTGTAAAATAAACAAAATCTCCAACTTGCGGTGTGCTGACAGGCGTCATCATATTCCAGTAGCCCGCTGTGCTTAATCTAGATACAGATGAAACCTTGTTAATGAGATAGTATATAAAGCCGCTGCAATCAAACCCAGCTGGTGTATTACCGCCCCATCTGTAAGGAATTCCTGTCAGCTTTTTACCTTCTTGGATCATCGTCGTGATTTTTGCATTCATTGGAACATCGGTTTTGTTATTGTTGACTGGAGTTGTTGAACCGTTAGACGTAGAACCATTAGAGCCGGAAGCCGTCCCATTAATTTTTAACACTTGTCCAATTCTAAGCACATCACTTTTCAGGCTGTTTGCCGTGCGAATGGATTGAACCTGCACTTTAAACTGATTCGCAATTTTCCATAATGAATCACCTGATTTTACGGTATAAGATGTTGTTTTCCCGCTTGAAGGCGGGTTGCTAGGCTTAGCAGGGGCTTTCGGCTGACTTGGTTTTGATGCAGCCGTCCCTTTTACTTTCAATACTTGATTCGGATAAATCATATCAGATTTTAACCCGTTTAATGTTTTGATTTCACCAATCGACATATTTAACGAATTCGCAATTTTCCAAAGAGAATCGCCTAATTTGACATTGTATGTACTAGATGACGATGAACTATTTGAGTTCGTCGTCTTATTGCTTGAGTTTGAATTTGATGACTGACTGCCGCTCGTCTTCGTGCTCCCAGAGACTTTCAGCTTTTGACCAGGTCGAATCAGGTCACTGTTTAAGCTGTTTAGGCTTTTCAAGCTTGCGACTGACATTTTATGATTTTTCGCAATCAGCCATAGTGAATCTCCAAGCTTCACAGTATAGCTAGATGTCGTTGAAGCACCTGATTTCGTCGCTTTTGAGCCTGTTGATGAGCTGGATTTTTTACTTTTTGCGCCAGGAATTTTTAAGCTTTGTCCTGCAAAAATCATCGTCGTTTTTAATTGATTAAGAGATTGAAGCTCCGAAATACTTGTATTGTACTGTTCGGCAATCTTCCAAAGTGAGTCACCGCTTTTCACCTTGATCGTCTGTGCTTCTGCCGGTGCAGCAATAACAGCTGAGCCTGCGATCGCTGAAACAGTGAGGCCGGTTACTACTTTTTTCTTCATAGATGAATCTCCGCCTTTCATGATTTCGTTCAACAAAACTTTTGTACTAGTTTTGAGTTTAGCATTTAACGGTTCTGCTTCTCTTGCACTATTTATCTTTATTTCTATTATATTACTCGACATGAAGACGTTGGGCAATAACAAATAGGTTAGAGCAGCAAACTCAAAATGCTGAAACAACGCCATATCGTTTCTATCGGCTGTTTGCTGTATTTATAAACATTTTTTAAGGAATTTTAAGTTGACGTTTAGAAATTTGTCAAAACAAGCACTTTGCTAGTTTCATAGTTCTATTCTACATGACAAATTTTTCTGTATCAAATGACTTTTTACTTAATTGGCTGTTTTTTCTCCTCAAATGAAAAAAGCATCCTTCCCAATGAAGAATGAAGCGATTCGTTTTTATTTTCTTATTTCCGGATCTTTCACGGTGAGCGGATAAAGCACTCCTTCTTTAGCAAACGACATCTTTCCCGTTTCTTCTGATACAACGAGAACCAGTGCGTCGGTCATCCCGGAAAGACCGATGGCTGCCCTGTGCCTTGTGCCAAAAGAAGGACTGACTTTTTTTGAGGTGAGCGGCAGCATATTTGCAGCGGAAACGAGCATATTTTCTTTCACTAAAAGAGCACCATCATGAAGTGGATTTCCAGGATAGAAAATGCTTTCTATTAATGATACACTAATTTTCGCATGAAGGTTTGTCCATTTTTGGATAAAATCCTCGACTTCATCCCTCCTTTGAATCACAATAAGCGCCCCGTGCTTTTGTTTAGATAAATGCTCAATCGCTAACGAAAATTGAGCAAATCCAGGCGTGAATTCCTCCATATACAATTGCAAATAAAACGAGGAAGCCCCTGCATGCATTTCATTAAACTGATCATGCAATGATTCGAGGTCACAAAGAAGACATTGTTCCGTCTCATCAAGAGAATCGGCGATTTTCCTTGCATCCATCATGATTTGCATCAAATGTGATTTCATCTCTAATTTAAATATCGTCCCTCCTTGCTTGTGTCATAAAATAACAAATTGTGCACATTCTATTTGTATGGAGGTGAACTCAATATGACCATTCAGAAAGTCATTCAATATGCTTGCAGCATTTTAGGTGTTGTCAGTCTTTCTTTTATTTATGCCCAAATGTTTAAAAAAACGAAGCCATCAAAGAAAAATAATCCGACGGAGAATTGATTTTTTTACATAGCATGATATAATTCCTCTCGTTATTTCTGTTCAGAGAGGAACTTATGATGAGAGAAACGAATAGCATTCGAACAAAGTTGGCACAATTTCTAACCATTTTGATCCCGATTTTAATCACCCAAACGGGTCTTTCGCTTATTACGTTTTTAGACACGGTGATGTCTGGAAAGGTGAGCGCAGAAGACCTTGCGGGTGTCGCGATCGGTTCTAGCATTTGGACACCTGTTTATACAGGGCTTGCCGGTATATTAATGGCCGTTACTCCGATTGTGTCTCAGCTGATGGGTGCAGGCCAAAAACAAGACGTTCCTCAGGCTGTCTTTCAGGCCATCTATTTATCCTTTCTTTTAAGTGTCGTTGTGATCGTAATGGGAACGATTAGCGTCCCTTTCATATTAGGAGGACTTGGTCTTGCCCCATCCGTAGAGGATATTGCCCGGCATTTTCTCAGCTTTCTTGCTTTTGGGATCATCCCGCTGTTTGGTTATTCAGTGTTGAGGTCATTTATTGATGCATTAGGGAAAACACGTGTGACGATGTTTATTACGTTAACAGCACTTCCTATTAACTTTGTTTTAAATTATTTATTGATATTTGGGAATTTTGGCTTGCCAAAGCTAGGCGGTGCAGGGGCTGGCCTTGCATCTGCGATGACGTATTGGGCCATTTTCATCATGAGCATTTGTATTGTCATCAAGGCAGAACCATTTGCCTCATTTCGTTTGTTTCAAAAACTGCCTCGGTTCAACATCTCCCGTATGGGGCAAATACTGAAAATCGGTATCCCTATTGGGTTTGCGATCTTTTTTGAAACGAGCATTTTCGCAGCTGTCACGCTTTTAATGGGTCACTTTGATACCGTGACGATCGCCAGTCACCAAGCAGCAATGAACTTTGCTTCTATTTTATATATTTTACCGCTCAGTATCTCAATGGCTTTAACGATCGTCGTTGGCTTTGAAGCCGGTGCCATACGGTATAAAGACGCGCAAAGCTACAGCTATATTGGAATTGGAACTGCTGTTTTATTCTCATTATGTACGGCAACACTCATTTTGTTATTTAGACCAGAGATCGCAGGTTTATATACAACTGACTCGGCTGTTTTACAGCTGACACAGCACTTTTTGATTTACGCAATCTTTTTCCAGTTGTCAGATGCGATCGCTGCACCGATTCAAGGGGCTCTTCGCGGCTATAAAGATGTGAACTATACACTCATTGCAGCTTTTTTCTCTTACTGGGTCATTGGTCTTCCTGCCGGCTACCTGATTGGCACATATACCTCATTTGGGGCGTTCGGCTATTGGATCGGTCTCATTGCCGGACTTGCTGCTGGTGCAATCGTCCTCTTTATCCGTCTCAGGTTGATTGAAAAACGTCTGACTCAACTTAAACATATATCCAATCATTAATATACGACACAAAAAAGCAGCTGATCTATGTCAGCTGCCTTTTTCATTAGTCATTCCATTGGTACGTCCAGAAAATTTCTTCATCCAACCATTTTTGGACGACTGGTTCTTTGTTTTTCAGTTTCTGCTCAATTTCTCTCAGTATGCCTTCTGTTTGCGTTCTGTGCGCTCTCAGTGCATTTAATTTGATATCTGCTACATCTGTAATATCGATCGCAATATCTGCATTTCCTAGCACTTCTTCTCTATTTCTCGTAATGGCCATGCAGTATGTGACAGGACGGTCTTCTTTTTTCTTGCGGTAAAGAGCACGGATGACGGCTTCCCCTGTCGCATCATGATCAGGGTGTACACCGTGTCCTGGATAAAACGTGACAATGAGTGTTGGTTTGACTTCATCGATGATGTTTTCCATCACATCCGCCAAATACTCATCATCTTCAAATTCGAGCGTCTTATCACGTAGTCCAAGCATACGTAAATCCGTGATATCCATTTCTTTGCATGCATTGATTAATTCCTGTTTTCTTAATTCAGGAAGTGTCTCACGGTTGGCATATGGTGGGCTGCCCATAATTCTGCCCATTTCCCCAAGTGTCCCGCATGCATACGTGACTGGAATTCCGCGTTTTCTGCTTTGTGCGATGAGACCTGCGACCCCATAGGATTCATCATCGGGGTGAGGCAGCATCACTAATACATGTTCGTTCATCACTCGTCACCCTTTCTCCTACACCTGAAATGGTGTTTCACTAATTTGTAATGAGATCGCTAGTTTCCCGTCTGGCAAGTGCCCTGCTAATAGCAGGCGGCCTTGTTCATCAAACACATAGTCGGTCAAGCCTTCTGCGTAAATCCAGCCATCTTCTGTTTTCATTCCAACACGGTACGGACCTTGTCCTTTTATTTTCGCCTGTGAATAGACAACTTTCGCATTGCGGATATACGCCACGACCGTCATATTTTGTTCATTTACATGAGCTGAATAAGAACCAGTTGTCGTTTCAAGATGAACGAAGACTGGACGATTTAAAAACGATTCAAGATGTGCAGTGACATCTTCCGTTTGAATTGGTTTCATGAGTGGTTCCTTCCTTCATTTTGAATTAATTCTCGCAGCTTTTTCGTATGTAAGCTGATCAGCTGCAATTGATGATCATGCTCAAGCTCACTTTCTAATATTCTCTCCACAGCGAGCACATACTTTTGATGTAACGATTTTCTCGCCCGCGGATGGGTGCGAGCATCCAGTAAATCATCACGTATGGCCTCGTGTAAAGAAGACATATCACCAGCATCAAGCTGACGATTTTTCCATAAAGATCGATAAGCGGTTGCAAGCTCATTGGCTGATGACATGTGATCACCTCTACAGTTTTGGTAACAACTTATTATGACATGATCCGCCTTTAAAAAAAAGCAAACTGCTTGTTCTCTTTAATGAGAATTCGCTGTTTTTTTCATGCGTAATTGTGAAGTGGTAAACAGTAAAATGGCCACCCAAATACAGAGAAACGTCACGATTTTTGCTGCAGATAAGTGTTCGTGATACACAAATAGCCCTAAAAACAGCGTAATCGTCGGTGCAATGTATTGCAAAATGCCGACTTGATAAAGAGGAATTCTTTTTGCGCCTTCAGAAAATAAAAGTAGCGGCACAGCTGTAAAGACCCCTGCAAAAAATAAGAGGCCCAGCGATCCGAAACTGTTTGGATTCATGGTCACCACAGGTTCTTTTAAGAAGAATAATAAATAAACAAGTGCAGCCGGTGCGAGAAGCAGCGTTTCAATCGTTAACCCAATCGCGCTTGTAAACCTCATCCTTTTTTTAATCAGTCCATAGAAACCAAAGCTAAAGGCTAATAAGAAAGCAACGACAGGAAATGAACCGTACTGAACCGTTGAAATGATCACGCCAGCGGCGGCAATGAGAATCGCGATCGTTTGCATTTTATTAAGTCGTTCTTTCAAGAAAAGGATGCCTAATAAAACAGATACAAGCGGATTAATATAGTACCCTAAACTTGCTTCTAGCATGAGATGATGGTTGACTGCCCAAATGTACACATACCAGTTGACCGAAATTAAAATAGCAGATAAAAGTAATGAGAAAAGTGCTTTTCCATCCATCATCAGCCCCTTCACAGTCTGCATTGCTGGGCGGACTTGCTTTAAATAAAGGAGAATACCGCACATAAAAACAAATGACCATACTATTCTGTGCGCTAAAATTTCGCCTGACGAAATATGCTCCATCAGTTTCCAATATAATGGGAATAGCCCCCATAATGTAAAAGATGCTGCAGTATACAGGACACCTTTTGATTGCTGCTGTTCGTTCAATCTAACCATTCCTTTCTAAACCTATCGTATATTATAGCACGCACTCAGGTGAATGGGCATATACTAATTCAGGGCATTTAGAAAGGATGATTTGCATGTTTGACTGGAACCGATTATTTCCTTTTCAAAAGCAATTTTCAAAAGAAGCCTTAAAAAATTCAGATCCTAAAGACGTTGAGCAATATGTCAATCAAGTGATGGAAAGTGTATTCGGCTCCAATTATTCTGCTCAGTTTCCCTTCCAGGATCCGCTGTCTCAGCATCAAAAAACAAGAGAGCCAGACGTCAAAAAAGAGAAAGAGCCGAATGTTGAAGTGTTTGAAACAACTGATCACGTGTTTGTCAAAATAGAGCTTGCTCGTCCGAACACAGAAAAAGTGAAAATCAAACATACAGCCAATCTGCTGTTTATTGATCATTTTCCTGAAGAGAATGAACAAAAGAAGATCGTCCTGCCTGCTGCTGTGAAAAGAAAAGGAACGAAGGCTTCGTATCAAGAGGGTATTTTGGAAATTATGTTCTTAAAGCATGATGATCCGGGAATTTCTGAAATTGATATTCCATTATAAAAAGCCTGCTTTGATATGGAAGCAGGCTTACTCTATTTTCTTAATAATATGGTGGATATCCGCCGCCATAAGGTGGTGGAACAGGCGGTGGTGGTGGCGGGTAATATGGACGAGGATAATTAAAAATCGCACTTCCTAGAAATCCGCCAAGCAGTCCGCCGACTAAAGGAGCGCCAAAACCAAAAAACAAAGGGACTCTGGATTCATATGGCGGAATGCCAGGGGCGCCGCCTCGAAAATACGGAGTATGAGGGTACATGCATTTCTCCTCCTTTGTCATGTGCCTAACATCAGCATATTCATCAGGAGTCAAAACGTTTGGGCAAACCTGAAACTAGGCTTGCTCCTTTTTTTCATGAGATCCA
Source organism: Bacillus sp. A015 (assembly GCF_053851875.1). NCBI lineage: Bacteria > Bacillati > Bacillota > Bacilli > Caryophanales > Bacillaceae > Bacillus > Bacillus sp. A015. The sequence goes on along the minus strand of NZ_JBSPZB010000009.1, from coordinate 3,406 downwards.
GCATATTCCCCTGCCCAGCGCGATACTTCTCCAAACACACCGTTTAATGCATTCCCCTTTTCGGTTAGACAATAGATGACTTTGACAGGCGTTTCAGGCAGTACAATTCGCTCTATAATTCCTTCTTTCTCAAGCTCTTTTAAGCGTTCTGCGAGCATTTTTTGACTGATGGATGGAATAATGTCCGTCAGGTCTTTAAACCGCTTTGGACCATCAAGCAATACATGAATAATGAGACCATTCCACCTTTTGCCAAGAAGTAAAAAAGCTTGCTGAATGTGTGGACATAATTGGAATTCCATATATTTCAGCCTTTCTTTTCCTGATTGTTTGACAAACTAACGGTATACAATTTAAAATATCTTTAGTTACAATAAGTAAGTTTCTCACTTTTTTATTTATTGTACCATACTATTTGCAAAAACGGGAGGAAATATCCATATGGCGAGCGATCAAAAAACGATTGAAATTTTAAAAGAAAGAGCTTCAGTAAAAGAGTATGATACAACTCATGAAATGACAAAAGAAGAGCTAACAGAACTTCTTAATGTTACAACAAAAGCACCATCTGCGTGGAACCTTCAGCATTGGCATTTCACTGTATTCCATAGTGCTGAATCAAAAGCAAAGTTACTTCCAATCGCTTACAACCAAAAGCAAGTCTCACAAGCATCAGCTGTTATTGCAGTGTTAGGTGACCTTGAAGCCAATAAAAATGGCGAACAAATCTACAGTGAGCTAGCAGAACAAGGCTTCATTACAGAAGATATTAAAGAAACACTCATGACTCAAATTAATGGCGCTTACCAAAGTGAGCAGTATGCACGTGAAGCAGCGTATTCAAATGCATCATTAGCTGCTATGCAATTAATGATTGCTGCTAAAGCAATGGGATATGATACATGCGCAATGGGTGGTTTTAGTAAAGAAGCGTACATCAAAGAATTCAATGTGAGCGGCCGCTACGAACCAGTCATGCTGATCTCAGTTGGTAAAGCAGCAAAAGAAGCTCATAAAAGCAATCGTTTTGACATCGAAGAAGTATCTGATTTCCTATAAAAAATGGCAGAGCCTCAGCTTTCATGCTGGGGCTTTTTTATTTGTTTTAAATATTATTCCTCCATACTTTTTTTCAAATCCCCCTCTTCACTCTTCTGTCTTTTTGCGAATGAAAGCGTTATATTAGTATGGTATCATCAAAAATGATTGTTTTTTCTGAAAATGGTCTTGTGATCTAATCTGACAACTGCTATTATTATGAAATTACAAAATATTCAGGAGGAAAACATGAATAAAAAATTGATGCTGGCACTACTTATATCGATTCCTTTCATCGGACAGCTCGCACTGCTTCCCTTTGTGAATCGTATTCATCCATTTGTGATTGGGCTGCCCTTTTTCCACTTCTGGCTCTTACTATGGATTGTTCTCACACCAGTTTGTACATTTATCATTTACCGGATGCAACATTCAAATGGAGGAACTGACTAATGCAAGGAAATTTAACAGCTTTATTGATTACTGCAAGTATTATTTTCATCGTCGTGGTCATCGGATTTGCCGCTGGTCGTGACAAATCGTCAAGACAGTCGGTAGAAGAATGGTCTGTCGGCGGGAGAAAATTCGGCGGGCTACTCGTCTGGTTCCTCGTTGGCGCAGACTTATATACAGCTTATACCTTTTTAGGGCTCACAAGTACAGCTTATACAGCTGGAAGTGTCGCTTTTTTCGCTATCCCTTATTCGGTTCTTGCTTATTTTATTGCTTATTTTTTCTTACCGAAACTTTGGACAGTTGCGAAAAATCACAAGCTTACAACCCTTGCTGATTATGCACGTGAGCGGTTTGACAGCAAGCTGTTATCTAGTTTGATTGCCATTATTGGTGTACTTATGCTTATTCCTTATATTTGTCTTCAGCTGAGCGGGATTCAAGATACGTTAACTGTCGCTGGAACTAGTTATATTAATGTGAATGCAGTTGTTATTATTTCATTTATTTTAGTTGCACTTTATACATTTTTCAGCGGTATTAAAGGACCTACATATACAGCCATTATTAAGGATATTCTTGTTTGGGTGATCATGCTCTTTATGGTGGTTTCTCTGCCAATCATTCATTTTAACGGATGGACACCTATGATGAATACGTTAGTCAAGGAAGCACCACAGCTTCTGACGATACCTGAAGGCGGTCCTAAAGGCATTTTGTGGTTCATTACTGCTTCAGGCGTTTCTGCCCTTGCTCTTTTTATGTGGGCACACGCGGCAACTGGTGTTTTTACAGCCAAAAGCGCAGATGCCATCCGTAAAAACAGCATATTTTTGCCTCTTTATAACATTGTGTTGATTTTGGTCATCTTCCTTGGGTTTATTGCATTTTTAGTCTTACCAGAAGATACTAATCCAAGATTTGCTCTTCTTCATTTAATTCAAACGTCATATGGCGGCGTGATGCAGGGGCTGGCTTATTCAACGATTGCGCTGGCTTCTCTCATTCCATGTTCCATCATGGCCATTGGCGCGTCGAATTTATTTGCGAATAATTTATACCGTGACTTAATCCATCCAAATGTGACACCGAAAAGATTAACCATCATTACACGTTCGATGGTGTTTATTGTCATCGGGCTGGCCCTTTTATTCGGGATGCTCTTCCCAACTGCACTCGTCACGCTCCAGCTGATCGGTGTTTCAGGAATGGTTCAAATTTTCCCAGCGATTGCGATCAGCTTGTTCTGGAAAAAACAGTCTAGAGAAGCAACCATTGCAGGGCTGGTCGTAGGGATTATCGTCACCTTTACAGCCAATATTACACAAGTAACGTTCGGCCTTTATGAGGGCTTTCTCGGTTTACTAGCAAACGTTGTGGTCATCTTGATATTGAATCCATTCTTCCAAAAGAATGTCACATCCAATTCAGTTACAAATGATCTGTTTGAAAAGGACAACGAAAAAGCAGCAACGATGGCAAATGAAGCGTAAGCATAAGAAAAAGCAGTGCCCTAATGAGGACTGCTTTCAGCGTGTAGACAAACCCTCGCATTCTTTGTCAGGTCTGCGCTCCGGTGCTCACGAATGTCAAATTCGCTCCGCTCCAGTGCTCGTCCTTCCTAGACTTCAAAGGTTTTCTATCACGCTGAGCTGAAAAGAAGACAAAGGGCTAAAATAAACATCATTTTAGCCCTTTGTCAACAATCTAAAAGCAGTCCCCTGAGGGACTGACCCCATAAGATGAGACAAATAAAAAACACCTTCAAGTTTGAAAACGGATCGTTGTTATCCGAAATAAGACGTGGAGGTGTTTTTTCTATGGGGACAAGAGTGAGTTATCCGGTTGAAGTCAAACGGAAGGCTGTAGAAATGAGATTGGCAGGCGTACCTATGAAAGAGATCATGCGGGAATT